>DATLNE010000030.1 GCA_035536915.1 Acidimicrobiales bacterium | reverse complement strand
GGTGGCGATCGGGGTGGTCACGGACACCCGGGCGAGGCTACCGGTGTCCGTCCCCTCACCGGTTCATCCCCCCTCCGCCCCCGGACGGCGCCCCCCGGGACGGCCGGCTGGGCGACGCCCGGCCCGCGCGAGGATGGGCCGGTGACGAAGGCACTGGACGAGCTCGTCGAGCTCCTCGACCTCGAGCCCATCGAGGTCAACATCTTCCGGGGGCAGAGCCCTGACGAGAAGCGCCAGCGGGTCTTCGGTGGCCAGGTGGCAGGGCAAGCCTTGGTCGCTGCCGGGCGCACCGTGGAGCCCGACCGGTTCGTGCATTCGCTGCACGCCTACTTCCTGCGCCCAGGCGACCCCGACGTGCCCATCCTCTACGAGGTCGACCGCATCCGCGACGGCAAGTCGTTCACCACCCGCCGGGTCGTCGCCATCCAGCACGGGCAGGCCATCTTCAACCTGTCGGCGTCCTTCCATGTCGCCGAGGACGGCCTCGACCATCAACAGCCCATGCCGGAGGCCCCCGACCCCGACACGCTCCCGACGTTCCAAGAGCGCCACGCGCCGTGGGCCGAGGAGATGGGCGACTGGTATGCCCGCCCGAGGCCCATCGACACCCGGCACGCCGACGACCCGCCGCGGGCCCAGCGAGGGCCACGAACCCCCGCACAACAGGTGTGGTTCCGGGCCGACGGCACCCTCTCCGACGACCCGCTGCTGCACGCGTGCGTGGTGGCCTACGCGTCCGACATGACGCTGCTCGACTCGATCCTCCTGGCCCACGGCATCAGTTGGGGCGACCCCCGGCTCATGGGCGCCAGCCTCGACCACGCCATGTGGTTCCACCGCCCCTTCCGAGCCGACGAGTGGCTGCTCTACGACCAGGAAAGCCCGTCGTCCCACGCCGCTCGCGGCCTGGCGCAAGGGCACATCTACTCCCAGGACGGCAGGCTCGTCGTCTCCGTCGTGCAGGAGGGGCTGGTCCGCCTCGTCTGACGGCTTGCGTCAGGCGATCGTCACCGACAGGCCCGCCATGTCGACCGCGCCGCGGGCGAGCATGCGCCGCAGCGTCACGGCGTCGACCGGCTTGGCGAACACGTAGCCCTGGCTGAGCCGGCACCCCATGGCCCGCAAGGCGTCGGCCTGGTCGTTGTCCTCAACGCCCTCGGCGATGACTTCGAGGTCGAGGGTGTCGCCCAGGTTGACGATGGCCTGCGCCAGCGCCGGGCGGTTGCGAGCGGTGGCGAGCCCGTCGACGAAGGGCTTGGCGATCTTGAGCACATCGATCGACAGCTCTTCCAGGTAGCTCAGCGACGAGTACCCGGTGCCGAAGTCGTCGATGGCCAAGCGCACGCCCGCCGCCTTCAGCGCCCGCAGCTTGTCGCCCGCGCCCTTGGGCCCGTCGACCATGGCGCTCTCGGTGATCTCCAGGATGAGGCTGCCCGGCGCCACGCCCGAGGCGGCGATGACGGCGAGGGTGGCGTCGACGTAGTCGGGCTGTTGGAACTCGCGAGCCGACACGTTGACGGTGACGGCGACAGGCACTGGCCGCGGGTAGGCCCGCTGCCACGCCCGCGCCTCGGCGCACGCTTGCTCCAAGACCAACCGGCCCAACGGCCCGATGAGGCCGAGGTCTTCGGCAGCAGGCACGAACTCCGAGGGGGGCAGCAGCCCGCGCTCGGGGTGCCACCACCGCACCAGCGCCTCGGCGCCCATGATCGAGCCGTCCCACAAGTCGACGATCGGCTGGTAGTGCAGCAGGAACTCGCCGCGGCTGATAGCCCGCTGCATCTGCGTCTTGGCCGCGTGGCGGGCGGCGACGGCGCGCTGCATGGCGGGCTCGAACACCTCCCAGCGGTTCTTGCCTCGCACCTTGGCCGTGTACATGGCGACGTCTGCATGCCGCAGCAAGTCGTCGGCGTTGGTGGCCACCGTGGTGGTGGCCACGCCGACGCTGGCGCCGACGTGCACCAGTTCGCCCTGCACGGTGAACGGCTCGCCCAACGAGTCGAGCAGCCGTTGGGCGACCCGCACGGCGTCGTCGTCGGGACAACTTCCGCCGATGAGCACGGCGAACTCGTCGCCGCCCAACCGGGCCGCCACGTCGCCGGGGCGCAGGCAGTGGCGCAGGCGCTCGGCTGCATGCACGAGCAGCTCGTCGCCCGCGGCGTGGCCCAGGGTGTCGTTGACCGTCTTGAAGTCGTCGAGGTCGACGAACAACACGGCGACGCCGTCGGCCACCGCCGCCTCCAGTTCGGTGACGAACAACGAGCGGTTGCCGAGCCCGGTGAGCTCGTCGTGGAACGCCTGGTGCCGCAGTTCCTCCTTGAGCTCGGTGACCTGGGCCAGCGAGGTCTCCAGCACGCCGTTCTCCAAGGCCACCGTCACGTGGTTGACGAACGTCTCGAACAGGTGCAACTGGCGTGACGAGAAGCGTCCCTGGGCGGCGCTGGGACCGGCGATCACGATGGTGCCCAAGCGGCGGTGCTCGCCGTCGAGGGTGGCGACCATGGCCGAGCCGGGCTTGAAGGTGACGGCGTCGAGGTCGACGGCATCGAGGTCGAAGGGGTCGAGCCTGTGCACCTGGTCGCCCGGGCCTACCGCCGTGCGCAGGCCCCGGTCGCCGTCGCGGACCGGTTCGAGGATGAGCTCGGCCACCGAGGAGTGGAACGTCTCGCGGGCGAGCGTCAGGAGTTGCACCATGCGCTCGTCGAGCGAAATGCCGCGGTGGAGGATGTGCGACGCCTGGTAGAGGAACTCCAGCCCGTCCTGCTTCTCGCGGCTCTGGGTGAGGTTCCGGTAGGCGACGAGCAGCACGGCGGCGGGAGCCACCGTCAGCCATCCCGTGCCCGGGTCGACCCAGAACAGCACGAGCAGCATGAGCCCGAGGCTGGCGTTGGTGGCGCCCGAGAGGAAGGCGCCGAGCACCGACGTGGCGAGCTTGTCGGTCTGCGGGCGTCCCTCGTACAGGGAGATGGCGATGCAGATGGACAGCGAGGACACGGCCGCCGCCACCGTCGTGGCCGCCACCGCCGCCGCCGCGGTGCGAAGCGTGAAGGGGTCGGGCGTGCTGTCGAGCACTCGCAGGACGCTCACCGCCAGGCACGTCTCGAGGACCATGTGGGCGAGGTTGAAGCACAGCTTCATCAGTGGCTGGCGACGCCACAGCCCGAGGGCGATGCCTGCGCCGACGAGCTGGGCAGCCACCAGGTGGGACGGCAGGAGGAAGAACAAGCCGAGGACGAGCGGTATCTCGCTCAGCGAGAACGAGTAGCTCTCCCGACGGAAGACGATGTGCACAACGGACATCTCGGCCACAAGGAACAAGACGGCCACGACCCACGGGGCGACCTTGAACTCACCGGTGAGCAGGACGTCCTGATGCCGCGTCGAAAACCCGAAGACCAGGAGTGCGGCCGCCACGAGTGCGGCGTTGAGCATCCAGACGCGGGTCGTCGGAGCGTGGAACGCCCTCCCCGTCGCCTTCTTTGCCTGCACTCGTCAGGCCCCCTCTCGTCGCCACGATCGCACGCCGCGCCGTGCTGCCTCCTGAGCCATCGGCTGCGCACGCGTGGGGACTGAACCCGACGGCCGGGTGGTTTGCGAAATAGCACGATCGGGGTGGTCCCGTAGCCTGGTGCTGATGCGTCGCTCCCTCCTGGTCGGAATCGCCTTGCTGCTGGCGTCGTGTGCGAGCGACGGCGAACGTCCGCCGGCGCCAACCCCGGGCCCAGGGTCGCCGTCGTCCACCGCGGCGGCGCCGGCTGCGCCCCCCGGCAAGGCCGTCCTCACCAAGGTGGCCACCCTCGACAAGCCGGTGGCCATGGCCGTGCGCCGCGACGACCCGGCCTTCTACGTGGCCGAGAAGACGGGACGGGTGCGCAAGCTCGTCGACGGCCGCGTCGACCCGCAGCCTGTGGTCGACCTGTCGAGCCAGGTCTCCCAGGGCGGCGAACAAGGGTTGTTGGGCCTGGCCTGGTCGCCCGACGGCCGGTTCCTCTACGTGAACTACACCGACAAGGGGGGCGACACCCGCATCGTGGAATACGAGGGAGGCGGCGGCGCCGGGCGCGAGCTGCTGTTCGTCGACCAGCCCTTCGCCAACCACAACGGGGGCAACCTGGTGTTCGGCCCCGACGGCAAGCTGTGGATCGGCTTGGGCGACGGCGGCAGCGGCGGCGACCCGCAGGGCAACGCCCAGGACCTCGGCCGCCTGCTGGGCAAGATGCTGCGCATCGACCCGCGGCCGTCGGGTGGGCAGCCCTACGGCATCCCCGCCGACAACCCGTTCGTGGGGCGCCCGGGCGCCCGGGGCGAGGTGTGGGCGTTCGGGTTGCGCAACCCGTGGCGCTATTCGTTCGACCGGCGCACCGGCGACCTGTGGCTGGGCGACGTAGGGCAGAACGCCTGGGAAGAGGTCAACGTGGTGCGCGCCGGATCGAAGGGCGGCGAGAACTACGGCTGGCCGCTGCGGGAGGGCACGCACGCCTTCCGGGGCGGCGAACGGCCGCCCGGCGCGGTGGAGCCGGTGCACGACTACTCCCTCGACGGCGGCGCCTGCGCGGTGGCGGGCGGCTACGTGTACCGGGGAGCGCGGCTCGCTGCGTTGCTCGACGGCACGTACGTCTTCGCCGACACCTGCGTCGGCCGCATCCAGGGGTTGCAGGACGGCAAGGTGCGATCGCTCGACCTGGAGGTGCCCCAGCCCGTGTCGTTCGCCGAGGACGCGGCTGGCGAGCTCTACGTCCTGTCGCTCGAGGGTGGCCTGTACCGGTTCGACCCGGTCGTACCCTGATGCACATGCGGCGGCTCCTGGTACTGCTCGGCTTGGTGGTGGCGTCGTGCTCGTCGGACGGCGACGACGCCACGCCGCCCTCGACCACTACGACGACCGAGGCGACCACCACCACCTCGTCGACGACCACCACCACGCTGCCGCCGGGACCACCCGTGGCCGCCACCTCGCCTGCGGGGCTGGCGGCCCAGGTCGCCGCGGCCGAAGCGGCGGTGCGCGACCCGGCCACGCCCCCCGCCGCCCTGGAACGAGCGGCGCACGAAGCCCAGGTCGCCTACCGGGCCGTGGCCGAGAAGCCCGAGTGGCTCGACCAAGTGGCCGCCGCCGTGCCCGCCGAGCTGCGCGCCACGGTGCGGGCCAATGTGACAGCGGGGATCGAGTTGCGAGCCTTGACCAAGCCCCGTACGGCGCTGCCCCCGTGGGAGATCGTGGCGCCCGCGCCCGCCGACGAGCTGCTCGGCTACTACCGCGAAGCGGAGCGCCAGGTCGGGGTGCCATGGCAGTACCTGGCCGCCATCCACCTGAGCGAGACCCGCATGGGGCGCATCCGGGGGACGAGCTCGGCCGGGGCGCAAGGGCCGATGCAGTTCATGCCCGCCACGTGGGAGCAGTACGGCCAGGGCGGCGACATCAACTCCAACCGCGACGCCATCCTGGCCGCCGCCCGGCTGCTCAAGCGCAACGGCGCACCCGACAACATGGCCAACGCCTTGTTCAACTACAACCGCAGCCAGCGCTACGTGCGGGCCGTCACCGCCTACGCCGAGCAGATGAAGGCGAACGAGCGGGCCTACTACGGCTACTACCACTGGCAGGTGTACTACCGGCTGGTCGAAGGCGACCGCCACCTGCCGGTGGGCTACAAGGGCTGAGCCGAGGTCCGGCCGGCGAGGGGCACCGGCCGGTCCCGACGGGCCTCAGTCCTCGGCGACGGTGGTGGTCGTCGTCGGCTTGCTGCGCTCGACCGACTTGCCCGAGGTGTCGGGCTTGCCTGCGTCGGCGGGCTTGCCGGTGGGAGCCGTGCGGTCGTCGTCCTTGCCGGTGTCGGCAGGCTTGCCCGCATCGGCGGGCTTGTGCTCTTGGGCACCGCCACCGGGCGTGCCCGCCTGCACGGGCTTGCCGCACTGCGACTGGGCTGCCACCTCGCGCTCGTTGACGTCGGGGGTGGCGGGGTCGTCGGGGTGGCTGCTCACGTAGTCGCCGTGGTTGCCGGTGAACGGGGTGCCGTCGACGTTGGTGCAGTCGGCGGTGAAACGGGCGGGACCGGTGTTGGCCGAGTTGCCCTGGCCCTTGTCGGCCTCGGCCCGCTGCTGCTTGGCCGCCTTGGCCTTGGCCTTGGCTTCGGCCGCCTTGCTCTTGGGCACCTCGACGCCCACCTTCGACATGGCGCGATGAGCGGCATCCTGCACCACGGAGGGGAGCGAGCCGGTGGCCGCGCCCGCCATGGCGCCGGTGCCAAGCAGCGAACCCGTGACCAGCGCGCCGGCGACCACCATGCGGCCGCGGGGACGGACGACGGGGCCGGTGCGGATGGCATTGCCCATGGCGGCGAGGTGGCGCTCGGCCAGCCCCTCGTCGACGGGCCCCTCGGCCAGGTTGCGGAGTCGGGAGATGAGGTCGTCGTGCTCGGTCATCGATGTGGTAAGCGTCGGCACGGCCGGTTTGGATACGGGCAGACGAGCATTTCTTTCAGGTGGGGCCAAGGGCCCGGGCCAGCGCCTCAAGCGCCCGGTGCTGCAGGGCCTTGACCGCTCCCGCCCGTCGGTGGGTGATGCGGGCCACGTCCTCCAAGGCCAGGTCGGCCACGAAACGCAGCACCAGCACCTCTCGCTGGTCGGCGGTCAGCGTGCCGAGGGCTCGCACCAGGGTGGGGTCGAGGTTGTCGACGGCGGGCGGTGCGGCCCGATCGGGCACCGCCGTCGAAGCGATCTGGGGGCGGCGCTCGGCCCGGCGGCGAGCGTCGAGCAACCGGTTGTGGGCGATGGCGAACACCCAACGGCGCAGCGCGGCGTCGTCACCGGAGAAGCGGGGCAGGTCGCGGGCCACTTGCACGAACACCTCGCCCAGCAGGTCCTCGGGGTCGGGCGCCCGCTGGGCGCGGAGGTAGCCGAGGACGGCAGGAGCAAGCTGTCGGTACGCCTCCCCCGCGGACGGCACCCCGTCAGGCCTGGCGCAAGCCCATCGGGACGTAGTCGCGTGCTTCGGCGCCGACGTAGATCTGGCGGGGGCGGTAGATCTTCTGGTCTTGGTCGAGCAACTCGATCCAGTGCGCCAGCCAGCCCGACGTGCGGGGGATGGCGAAGAGGACGGGGAACATCTCGATGGGGAAGCCCATGGCCTGGTAGATCAAGCCCGAGTAGAAGTCGACGTTGGGATAGAGGCGCCGGGAGACGAAGTACTCGTCGGCCAGGGCGACCTCTTCCAGCTTGAGGGCGATGTCGAGCAGCGGGTTGGTGCCCGTCACCTCGAACACCTGGTCGGCCGCCTTCTTGATGATCTTCGCCCGGGGGTCGTAGTTCTTGTAGACCCGGTGGCCGAAGCCCTGGAGGCGGCCCTTGCCCTCCTTCACCGACTTGATGAAGTCGGGCACGTTGTCGACCGTGCCGATCTCGGTGAGCATGCGGATGACCGCTTCGTTGGCGCCGCCGTGGCGGGGACCGTACAGCGCAGCGGCTGCTGCCGCGGTGGCCGAGTAGGGGTCGGCGTGGGCCGAGCCGACGGTGCGCATGGCCGTGGTCGAGCAGTTCTGCTCGTGGTCGGCGTGGAGGATGAAGAGGATGTCGAGCGCTCGGGCCAGTGCAGGGTTGGCGTCGTAGCGGGGCTCGGCGATCTTCCACATCATCGACAGGAAGTTGGCGGTGAAGCCCAGCGAGTTGTCGGGGTAGACGAAGGGCATGCCGACGCTGAAGCGGTGGCAGGCCGCCGCCATCGTCGGCATCTTGGCGATGAGGCGGACGATCTGCTTCTCGCGGCTGGCGGGCTCGTGGATGTCTTTCGCATCGGCGTAGAACGTCGACAGGGCGGCGACGGCGGAGACGAGCATGCCCATGGGGTGGGCGTCGTAGTGGAAGCCTTCGAGGAAGCGCTTCCGTACGTTCTCGTGGATGAACGTGTGGTAGGTGATCTCCTTCACCCAGGCGTCGTGCTGCTGCTTGTCGGGCAGCTCGCCGTGGATCAGGAGGTAGGCCACCTCCAGGTAGGTGGAGTGCTCGGCCAACTGCTCGATGGGGTAGCCGCGGTAGCGCAGGATCCCCTCGTCGCCGTCGAGGTAGGTGACGGAGCTCTCGCACACGGCGGTGGCCATGAAGCCGGGGTCGTAGAAGAACAGGTCGGGCAGGCCCTTGCGCCACTCCGCCGAGGAGACCCCGCCGTTGTCGATGGGGATCTCGAAGGACTGGCCCGTCCGGTTGTCTGTGATGGTGATGCTCTCGGCCACAGCTTCCTTCCCTTCCCGGGCGGGGGCGGCCCAGGCGGTGCCTGAATCTAGTCTCAGGTGGCGTTAAGCGTTATCCGGCCGACGACCTCCCACGGCTGCAGCAGGCGGCTGCGGGCGACGGGCACGCGGCAGAGCTCGATGGTGTCGACGGTCAGGTCGGCAAAGTGGTCGTGACGGTGCGCCTTGACGACCTCCCGCACCTCGTCGGCCGGGCGACGCCGGGTGGAGATGGCCACGGTGAGGTGGGGCAGGAAGATGTCGCGGTTGGGCGCCCGCCACGGCAGGCCGCGCCAGTAGCCGCTCTCCAACAGCCGGTCGAGCAGGCGGGCGGGGCCGGGGCCGTGCACCTCGGCCACCACCGCGGTGGGGAAGCCGTTCACGCATGCCAACTCGATGGGGAACGGCGGGGTGTCGGCCCACGCCTGTCGGGCATGGTGCAGCAGGTCCGCCTCGAGCTCGGGGTCGGGCTGTTCGGTGACGCTGGCCGGGGCGACGGATACGTGCAGGCGCTCCGGCGGGATGGGCACCATGCCGTCGATGGCCGTCAGTGTGCCCTGGAGCTCGATGATGCCGGGCACGGTTTCGGCGGCCACCGGGATGTACCAGGTGATGAGGTAGGCGTCGCCCTCGGGGTACTGGTCGGCGAAGCTCTCCATCTCCTGGACGCCCTCGAAGTGCGACCAGGCCTCTTCGTAGGTGGTGAAGAGCCGCGGCACGGCCGCCGACTGTAGCGGCGGTAAGGCAACACCCCTAACCTGCTTCCCCGGCTAAGGAAACGAAACCGGTGTACCCTTTCATTAAGTCGCTGTCTTGGAAAGCAAGCTTTCAAAGGGGCCGAAGTCGTGGACCGCTCGTCGTTCGCCACAACCAGCCGGGGCGTGATCCGCCGGACGCTGGAGGGTTACGACGCCTTTTACCCGGAGCGCCTCCCCCGCGTCATCGGCTACTCGTCGCTGACAGTCAAGCGATTGGAGGAAGCAGTCGCGGGCGTCCACCGACTGGCGGGGGCGAGCCGCCTGATCCCCGATCCCATGGTCCTCCTCGGACCCTACGTGCGGCTGGAAGCGGTCCTCAGTTCGCGCATCGAGGGAACGGAGGCAACGGTGCACGACCTCCTCAAGTTCGAGGCCGACGACGACGCCCGGGGCGACGTCCGCGAGGTGTGGAACTACCAGCGCGCCCTCGACCACGGCATGAAGCGTCTGGTCGACTTCCCCTTGAGCCTCCGCCTCATCAGGGAGATGCACGCCATCCTGCTCGACGGGGTCCGGGGCGGGCACCAGGCGCCAGGCGAGTTCCGCAAGACGCAGAACTGGATCGGCGCCCCGGGGTGCACGCTCACCACGGCGACCTTCGTGCCCCCGCCGCCGGAAGAGCTCGGAGCATTGCTCGCCGACCTCGAACGGTTCCTGCACGAAGACGACCTCCCCGCGCTGGTCACGCTGGCCTTGGCGCACTACCAGTTCGAAGCGATCCACCCGTTCCTCGACGGCAACGGACGCATCGGCCGGTTGCTCGTGCCGTTGGTGTGCGCGGCGCGGGGCATCCTTCGGTGGCCGATGCTCTACGTATCGGCGTACTTCGAGGAGCACCGCTCCGCGTACTACGACCGCCTGCTCGCCGTCAGCCGCACGGGGGACTTCGGGCCGTGGCTCGACTTCTTCCTGACGGCCATCGCCGTCCAAGCGCGTGACGCCGAGGAACGGGCGGTCCGATTGGTGGACCTCCAGCGCTCGCTGCGGGAGGGGCTCCTCGCTTCGCGGGCGTCGGTGAACGCCGTGCGGCTGGCGGAGACGCTTCTCAGCCAGCCATACCTGACGGCTGCGATGGCGCAGCGCTTCCTCGAGGTGACGAACCCCACCGCGCAGAAAGCGATCCGGGCCTTGGAGGATCGAGGGATCCTCGTGGAAGTAACGGGCCAGTCGCGCTACCGGATCTGGCAGGCGCCGAGCATCATCGACGCCGTGTACGGCGAGCAGCTTACCGGCTCCGCTTGACTCGGCGGCCGGCGGCCTTGGCCGTGCGCTTGGCCGCCTTCGACGCCTTCTCGGCCGTCTCCTTGGTGCGCTCCAAGGCCGCCGCGGCCCAGGCGTACTCGGTGCCGAGGATGGCGAAGCCGATCACGACGACGAGGAAGCCGGGGCCGGGCAACACGAGCATGGCGAGGCCGCCGAGCACGAAGACTCCGCCCACCACGGTGACGGCGATGCGCTTGGTACTACGGGCCAGGAAGCGGACGACTTCAGCAGGCTTGGGTGCCATGGCGCGGAGTGTAGGGGCTTGACATCCCGTTGCAGCAGCGCGATATTCAACTCATCAGTTGATCAACTGAATGGTTAAACATAGATGGCAGACGACCCACTCAGCATCACCTTCGCCGCCTTGGCCGATCCCACCCGCCGAGCCATCCTGGCCCGGTTGGCGGACGGCGAGGCCACGGTGAACGAACTGGCGGAACCGTTCGACATGACCCTGCAGGCCATCTCCAAGCACCTCAAGGTGCTGGAGCGGGCGGGGTTGATCACCCGGGGCCGCGACGCCCAGTACCGGCCCTGCCGGTTCGAAGCGGCGCCGCTGGGCGAGGCCATCGACTGGATCGAGCGCCACCGGCGGGTCTGGCAGGACCGGTTCGACCAACTCGAAGCGCACCTACGGAACATCCAAAAGAAAGGCAAAAAACGATGAGCAACCTCGGCGAAGTCACCATCACCCGCATCTACGACGCCCCTCGGGAACTGGTCTTCGAGTGCATGACAACCCCGGAGCACCTGACCCACTTCTGGGGCCCGGTGGGTTCCAGCACGCCGATCGACAACATCACCGTCGACCTCCGCCCGGGCGGCGTGTTCAAGACGATCATGGTCGACGACGCCACCGGCGCCGAGTACACCATGCACGGCGTCTTCGTGGAGATCGACCCTCCGGAGAAGCTGGTGTGGAGCGAGGCCGACGTCGAAGGCGGCATGACGACTTCGGCCACCTTCGTCGACCTCGGCGACGGCCGCACCGAGTGCACCACCCACCAGACGAACGTGCCTGAGATGTACCGCACCCCCGAGGCCCAGGCAGGCATGCAGAGCAGCCTCGACCGCTTCGCCACCTACGTGGCAGGCCTCGCTCAGCGGTCGGCGTCGTAGCGGTAGACGTTCGTCTCCCGCAGTTCGAAGCCCAGCCGCTGGTACAGCCGGTTGGCCGCCTCACGAGAGGGGCGGGACGTCAGGTCGACGGTCCTGGCGCCCGCCTCCTTCGCGATGTCGATGGCCTTGAGGGTGAGCGCCTCCCCCACCCCACGGCCCCGGGCCGCCGAGTCGACGACGACGTCTTCGATCCACGCCCGCAGGCCGGTGGGGATGCGGAAGACCACCAGCGTGAGGGTGCCGAGGATCTCGTCGCCGTCGCGGGCCACGAGCACCGACGTGCCCGGCGCCCCGATCATCTCGGCCAGCTCGTCCTTGCCCGGCGGGGGCGACGATGTCGACAACTGCGGCACCAGCCGGGCGAAGGCGTCGACCAGCTCCGGCGTTGCTTCCTCGGCGACGGTGACTGTCATACGGCGTCGGCGTCGGGGACGGGCTGGGGCGGCGGTGGGCCGACGTAGCGGGCGGAGGGTCGGATGATGCGGTTGTCGGCCGCCTGTTCGAGGATGTTGGCGCACCAGCCGATCACCCGCGACGAGGCGAACGTCGGCGTGAACATCTCGCGAGGTAGCCCGCAGCGGTCCATGACGACGCCCGCGTAGAACTCGACGTTGGCGTAGAGGTGACGGCCGGGCTTGAGTTCGGCCAGCACGTCGACCACCGTCTGCTCGACCTTCTTGGCGAAGTCGGCCTTGTCGCCGCCGAGGCGTTCGGCCACCGTGCGCAGCATGACCGAGCGGGGGTCGTCGGTCTTGTAGACGCGATGGCCGAAGCCCATGATGCGGCCCCCGTTGAGCACGGCATCGCGGATCCACGCATCGGCGTTGTCGGGGGTGCCGATGGCGTCGAGCATGTCGAGCGCCCGCGACGGCGCGCCCCCGTGCAGCGGTCCCGACAGCGCACCGATGGCACCGGTCACCGCCGCGCCCAGGTCGGCCCCGGTCGAGGTTATGACCCGCGCCGTGAACGTCGAGGCGTTGAAGCCGTGGTCGATGGTCGAGATTTGGTACTGCTCCACGCCGCGCGCCTCGTCGGCGCCGGGCACGACGCCGTCCATCATGTAGAGGTAGTTGGCGGCGTAACCGAGGTCGGCGTGCGGGTCGATCGGTTCGAGGCTGCGGCCCAGCCGGTACAACGCCATGGCCAACGTGGGGATCACCGCGCAGATGCGCAGGGCGTTGCGCCGCAGCGTGGCCGCGTCGACGTCGAGCGAGGGCTGGAACCCCTCGGCCTGCGCCACCGCGGAGACGGCCGTGCGCAGGCCGTCGAGTGGCCCCCGCCCGCTGGTCGCCATGGCCGGCAACAGCGACTTCACCTCGTCGGGCACGGCACGCAGCGGCCGCACCTCGTCGACGAACGCTGCCCGCTCCGACGCGGTGGGCAACTCGCCTTCGAACAGCAGGTGCCACACGTCTTCCAGCGACCGCTTCTCGCACAGCTCCACGGCGTTGTACTGGCGGTAGTGGTAGAAGCCTTCCGTCCCGCGCACGTCGCCCACCGACGTCTCGGCCACGATCACGCCTTCGAGCCCCTTCGGTGCCTCGAGGTGGCCAGGGTGGGTGACCGGTTGCAACTGGGCAATGCGCACGAGGTCGCGCATGCTCACCACGCCGCGCAGCTCGCCGTCCTCCACCACAGGAAAGTGGCGGTAGCCCATCGACGCCAGGCGGTCCCAGGCCTGGTGCACGTCGGTGTCGGGCGTCACCGACTCGGGCGCTTCCGTCATCCACTCCGAGACCTTGGTGGTGGACGGGTCGGCCCCGGCCGCAGCGAAGTCGACGAGGTCGCGTTCGGTGAGGATGCCGATGGGGCGGTTGGCGTCGCACACCACCACGGAGCCGACCTTGTGCTCGGCCATGGCGCCTGCTGCCGCGGCCACCGTGTCGGAGGGAGCAGCGGTCAGGACCGGGCTGCTCATGATGTCGGCGACGGTGCGGGAATTGTGCGGCGCGATGAGGCCGAGTGTAGTTGTGCCATGCGCCTTCGCCGGTCGGTGGTCGTCGTCACGGGAGCGTCAGCCGGCATCGGTCGCGCTGTCGCCGCTCGCCTGGCCCGCAAGGGCGCACTGGTGTGGGCGGTGGCCCGCAGCGAAGGGGCGTTGGAGGAACTGGCAGGCGCCGAGCCCAACGTCGTGCCCTTCGTGGCCGACCTCACCTCCGACGCCGACCGGGCTGCGTTGGTGGAAGCCGCGGGCCGCGTCGACATCCTGGTGAACAACGCAGGGATCGGCATCAGCGGGCTGGTGGCCGACACACCGCAAGAGCAAGTGCGACAGCTGTTCGAGATCAACGTGCTCGGGTTGATCGACCTCACCCAACGGGTCCTGCCGGGCATGCTCGAACGGCGCCACGGCCACATCGTCAACATCGCCTCGGCCGCGTCGTGGGCGGTGTTCCCGCCGCTCACCGTGTACTCGGCCAGCAAGTTCGCCGTGCTCGGTTTCACCCAGGGACTGCGGCGCGAGATGCGGGGCAAGCGCGTCACCGTGGCCTCGATCCATCCCGGGCCGGTGGCCACTGCGTTCGGCGCCCGAGCGGCGCGGGGCGACCGTCCCACCGAGGAGCTCGGCCACTACTCCATGCCCGGCGTACCTGCCGAGTTCGTGGCCCGCGCCGTGGAGCGCAGCATCCGCCTGGCCGGGGTCCCCGGCTATGCCGAGATATCGGTGCCGCGGGCACTCGGCATCAGCCGACTGGCGCAACTGCCCGTCGTGAACCTGCTGCTCGATGTGCCCGGCCTCATGACGAGACAGGTGGCGGCTCGGGAACCGTCTCAACCGGTTCCTCCTCGGCCTGATAGCGAGTGAACTCCGGCAGGAGCTTGCCCACCAGCACCACTCCGAGCACGCACGCCAACCCGCCCGACACCACCGAGAACCGAGCGCCCGCCAGCGCGGCCACGGCACCGGCTTCGGCGTCGCCCAGCCTCGGCCCGCCGGTGACGACGGCGATCTGCACGGCGGACATGCGACCCCGCAAGGCGTCGGGGATGCTCGTCTGCAGGATGGTGTTGCGGAACACGGCGGAGACGACGTCGGCCGCGCCGGCGACGGCGAGGAACACCAGCGCCAGCCACAACCACGGCGTGAACCCGAAGCCGACCATGGCCGCGCCCCACAACGCAACGGAGATGAGGACGGCCAGGCCTTGTCGCCTCACGTGGCTGACCCAGCCGGTGGTGAGCGCGCCGAGCAATGCGCCTGCGCCCGGCGCTGCGTTGAGCAAGCCGTAGGTGGCGGCCCCGCCGCCGAAGACGCGCTCGGCCATGGCCGGGAACACGGCGCGGGGCAGGCCGAAGATCATGGCGTTGAGGTCGATGACGAACGTGCCTTGGATGGCCCGCTTGCCCCGCAGGAAACGCAGCCCTTCGACGATGCTGCCGAGGCCTGCCTTGGTCCCGCCCCCGTGCGGCGGCAACGGGTTCATGGCATAGACGGAGACGAGGGCGGCGGCGAAGGTGGCCACGTCGATCCAATAGACGACCTCGAGGCCCGCGGTGGCGATGAGCACGCCGGCCAGCGCCGGGCCGGCCACGCTGCCCACGTGGAGGAGAATCTGCCAGAGGGCGTAGGCGGCGGGCAGCGACTGGCGCTTCACCACGTTGGGCAACGCCGCGCTGCGCGCCGGCCGCTCGATGCCGGAGAGGGCGGCCGCCATGGCGGTGAGCACGTACACGGCCACCAGCGACGGACGGTCGAGCATGGCGTTGACGGCAAGTCCCGCAGCCAAGGCGGCACCCACCACTTGTGCCCACAGGAGGATGCGACGGCGGTCGGTGCTGTCGGCAATGGCACCGCCCACCAGCGAGCCGACGACAAGGGGGCCGAGTTGGGCCAGGCTGACCAGGCCGACCTGCAACGACGAATCCGTCAGTTGAAAGACCTGGTACGGCACGGCCACGACGGTGAGCTGGGTGCCGACGAAGCTGATCAGCTGGCCGAAGTAGAGGCGGCGAAAGTCGGCCGATTCCCGCAGCGGGGTGATGTCGGCAAGCACTCGGCGGCGGGCCATCGCCCGGCGACGGTAGTTACTTGGAGGCGGTACCCGGTTCGAGGGCGTCGTCGACTTCGGCCAGCAGCGCCGCGATCGAGTCCTTCACCGCGCGAGCCCGTTCCGTGTAGTGCTCCCGGTTGGCCCGGGAAAGCGGCGGCGGCAGAACGGTCATCACTCCTCCTGTGTCGGCAGTCCTGCCCACCCGAATTGAGAGCTATTCGCGAAATGGCCCTTGGCAACCAGGGCACCAGTAGACGGGGCGCGGCGTGCGCTTCACCGCCACCGGCGTGCCGCATCGGCGGCACGGCTTTCCCGCCCGCCCGTACACGGAGCGGACCGACCGACTTCCGGGCTCGACTGCCGCCGTCATCAGACGGGCGGCGATGTCGACCACGGCGGCGAGGTCGGCGCTCGACTGCGGCGCCCACGGGTTGACCTTGCCGACGAACAGCGCCTCGCAGCACCAGATGTTGCCGATGCCCGAGACAACGCGCTGGTCGAGCAGGAGCTCCCACGTGCCCATGTCGGGAGGACGGGTGGCGGCCCGGCGGCCGATGTCGTCGTGGTCGATGGGCGGGCGCAGGACGTCGGGGCCGAGGTCGCCCACGTCGTCGCCCCGTTGCAGTTCGACAACGGGGGCGTTGAAGCACACGGCCACGCGGTCGCCCGCTTCGAGCACGACGGCGGCTTGCCAGCCCGGCTTCCGCCACCGCTCCCCCGCCGTATAGACGTGCCACGAGCCGGTCATGCGCATGTGGGTGTGGAGGACGTCGCCGCCCTCGAAGGTGATGAGCAGGTGCTTGGCCTTGGCTTCGACGCCCGTCACCTGGCGGCCCACGATGCGCTCCACCGGTGCTTTGACCGTGCGGCTGCGGGCCGCAGTGATCGTGCGCCCTTCCAGCCAGGCGTGCAGCGTGCGGGCGGCCCGGAAGAGCGTGTCGCCCTCAGGCATCGCACCGCCGCACGTCCCGAGTACATGGCGTACGGAATCCGTACGCCATGTACTCGGGGCGGGGGTCAGGCATAGCGGACGAGGCCCTTGGGGGTGGGCACGAAGCCGGCGGCGCGCAGGAGGGGGTCGAGCTCGGGCGCCACCCGCTCGACGGTGAGCCGTGAGTACCGGCCGTCGGCCAACAGCCCGCCGAGGGCGGCCACCGCTTGCTCCTCCCACGACTCGTCGAACTCGCGCAACGCAGTAAGCCCCTTGCCGCCCCGCTCCACGTACAACGACGGCAAGCCGTCGACGAGCACGACGTAGGCACCGGCCACCCGCTGCGGCCCCTTCACCGGCCAGGGCAGGGCGATGCCGTACGGGTTGGCGGGGTCGGTGGCAGCCAGGATCACTGCGCCGGTCTCGGCCTCACGCACGGCCCGCAGCCGGTCGACGGCACCGGCCACGGCGAACTGGGCGCCACCGAGCCCGGTCACGAAATAACCGCGCCGGATGCGGCCCGATTCCTCCATGGCCCGCAGCACCGGATACACCGCGGCGTACCCACCGGGCACGCCTTCGCCGCGCACGGCCGCCCGGGTCAGCACGCCATGGCGGTCGAGCAGCACGCCGGCCAGCGCGGTGAGAGCGGTGGTGCTGTCGACCTCGCGGCGTTCGACCAACGACCACCGTCCCTGCGCGGTCGGCGGGCCGAGCGCGGTGAGGTGGCCGAGGCGAGGGCGGCCGCCGCGCGCCTTGCCACCCGAGCGGCGTTTGGCCGACAGCGCCCGCACCGGATTGAAGGCGTCGTTGGTCACCTCGCCCGCCCACACCAGGTCCCACAGCGCATCGAGGGTGCGAGCGTCGTCGGCGCCTTGCAGGTCGCGAAAGAAGCAGGCGCCCCGGCGGGTCAGCACGTCGCGCAACCGCTCGTGTTCCTCGTCGTCGGGGCGGTCGCCCTCGAAGCGGAGCACCCGCAGCAACAGGTCGGCGCGCTCGCGGAGCAGGAGCATGACCTTGCCGTCGTCGCGCCCGAGCGGCCCGGCGCCCACCCACATGACCTCGCCCGCGGCGAGCAGGTCGTCGAGCAGGCGGGGCGAGTAGTCGGCCATGCGGGTGGACAACACGTCGCGTTCGAGCACCGACGCGGGCAACGGCACGCCCTGCAACTGGGCCACCACTTCCACCAAGCGGTCGAGGCCGCGGGCGTCTGAGCCCACGCCGTGCCACGCAGGCAGGAAACGGGCCAGCGCCTCGGTCGAGGTGGGCTCCACCTCACGGCGGAGCGCGGCCAGCGAACGCTGGCGCAAGAGGCGCAGGACCTCGACGTCGCACCACTCTCGCTCGGTGCCGTCAGGCCGGAACTCACCACGCACGACGGTGCCCGCCGCTTGCAACTCGTGCAGCACAGCGTCGACCAATTCGACGGGCACGCCCAGTCGAGTCGCGGGCTCGAAGGAGCGGAAGGGGCCGTGCGTGCGCGCCCAACGGCGCACCAGTTGCGCCAGCGCATCCTCCACCGGCTCGAGGAAGACGTCGGGCACGCCGCCCGGCGGCGAAGTGCCCAGGCCGTCGCGGTAGCGGCCCATGTCCTCCACAGCGATGAGGCGAGGCTCCCCCGCCACTCGAACTTCGAGGGCGCGCCGGGCTCGCACCAGTGCGTCGCCGAACGGCTCGGTCGAACGGGCGTCGAGCTCGGAAACCGACAGGTCACCGAGGCGACGGAGCAGGTCGTGGGCGCCGTCGACCGAGCGCGCCCACCGCCGTTCGTCGAGCGCCTGCAACTCGGCTTCCAACTGGGCCAAGGCGTCGGGGTCGATGAGCTCGCGCAGTTCGTCGGAACCGACCAGCTCGGCCAGCATGCGCCGGTCGAGGGTGAGCGCTTGCGCGCGTCGTTCGGCCAACGGCGCGTCGCCCTCGTACATGAACGAGGCCACATAGGAGTAGGCCAGCGACGAGGCGAATGGCGACGGTGTCTGGGCGTCGACCTGCACCACCCGCACCTTGCGCGAGCGGATGTCCTCCATCAACGAGACCAGCGCCGGGAGGTCGAACACGTCGCGCAGGCACTCGCGATACGTCTCCAACAGGATGGGGAAACTGCCGTAGCGCGAGGCCACCGCCAGCAGGTCGGCCGAACGCTGGCGCTGCTGCCACAACGGGGTGCGCGACCCGGGCCGGCGGCGGGGCAGCAGCAGCGCCCGAGCAGCGTTCTCTCGGAAGCGGGCGGCGAAGAGGGCAGACGAGCCCACGGCGTCGACCACCAGCGTCTCCACCTCGTCGGGGTCGAGCACCACCGAGTCGACGGGCGGCGACTCGTCGGCCTCCGGCAACCGCACCACGATGCCGTCGTCGGACCAGATGGCCTGCACCTCCACGCCGAGCCGGTCGCGGATGCGCCCTTCGATGGCCAACGCCCACGGCGCGTGCACCCGGGCGCCGAACGGCGACAGCACGCAGATGCGCCAGTCGCCCAGTTCGTCGCGGAAGCGCTCGACCACGATCTGGCGGTCGGTGGGCAGGTTGCCGCCCGTCGCCTCTTGCTCGTCGGCCACGTAGGCACGCAGGTTGCGGACCGCCAGCGCGTCGAGGCCGCAATCCTCGTGCAACTGCTCGTCGGTCATCTTGTCGAGCCCGCGCAGGAAGGCGCCGAGGGCCCGGCCCAATTCGTAGGGGCGGCCCACCATGTCGCCGTGCCAGAACGGCATCTTGCCGGGCTCGCCCGGCGCGGGGGTGACGATCACCCGGTCGCGGCTGATCTCCTCGATGCGCCACGAGGTGGCGCCCAGCAGGATGGTCTCGCCCGTGCGGCTCTCGTAGACGAACTCCTCGTCGAGCTCGCCCACCCGCCCGCCTTCCGGCGTGAAGACGCCGAACAAGCCGCGGTCGGGGATGGTGCCGCCACTGGTGACGGCGAGCATGCGGGCGCCGCGGCGCGCCGTCAGCGTGCCTTCCACTCGGTCCCACAGCACCCGGGGCCGAAGCTCGGCGAACTCGTCGCTCGGGTAACGGCCCGACAGCATGTCGAGCACGTTCTCCAGCAGCTCCCGTGACAGGTCGGAGAACGGGTAGGCGCGGGTGACGGTGGCGAGCACCTCGTCGACCGTCAGGGTCTCCATGGCCACCATGGCGACGATCTGTTGGGCGAGAACGTCGAGCGGGTTGCGGGGGACGCGGGTCTCTTCGATGAGGCCTGCCTGCATGCGTTGGGCAGTGACGGCGGCCACCAGCAGGTCGCCTCGGAACTTGGGGAAGATCACGCCGCGCGACGGCTCGCCCACCTTGTGGCCGGCGCGGCCGATGCGCTGCAGGCCGCTGGCGACGGACGACGGCGCCTCGACTTGGACCACCAAGTCGATCGCGCCCATGTCGATGCCCAGTTCCAGGCTGGAGGTGGCGACCAGGGCGGGGAGCTTGCCCGCCTTCAACGCGTCCTCGATCTCCAGCCGCTGCTCGCGGGCAATCGAACCGTGGTGGGCGCGCACGAGTTCCTCGCCCGCGAGCTCGTTGAGGCGCGTCGACAACCGCTCGGCCAAGCGCCGGCTGTTCACGAAGACGAGCGTCGAGGTATGGCGGGCGATGAGGTCGAGCAGCAGCGGGTGGATGGCGGGCCAGATCGACGTGCGCACCTCGGGGTCGCCTGCGGCCGGGCCGCTGAACACCGGCTCGCCGTCGCGCTGCACTGGCTTGCCCAGCTCGGCCATGTCCTCGACGGGGACGACCACCTCGAGCTCCAACTGCTTGCGCACGCCCGCGTCGACAACTGCCACCTTGCGGTCGACGCCGCCGAGGAAGCGGGCCAGCTCGTCGAGGGGGCGCTGGGTGGCGGACAGGCCTATGCGTTGCGGGGACGTCTCGGTGAGGCGTTCCAGGCGTTCGAGAGAGAGGGCAAGGTGGGCGCCCCGTTTGGTGGCGGCCACCGCGTGGATCTCGTCGACGATGACGTACTCCACCGACGCCAGCAGGTCGCGCGCCTGCGAGGTGAGCATGAGGTAGAGCGACTCGGGGGTGGTGATGAGGATGTCGGGCGGGTGCCGGGCGATGTCGCGTCGCTCGCCCTGCGGGGTGTCGCCGGTGCGGGTGGCGACTCGGATCGACGGCGGCGCCTGGCCCGCCCGTTCCGCCTCCAGGGCCATGCCCGCCAAGGGCGCCCGCAGGTTGCGCTCGACGTCGTAGCTCAGCGCTTTGAGCGGCGAGATGTAGAGCACGCGGCAGCGCTTCTTCTCGTCGTCGGGCGGCGGTGCGGTGACCAGGCGGTCGAGTGCCCACAGGAAGGCGGCCAGGGTCTTGCCCGAGCCGGTCGGGGCCAGGATCAGCGTGTGGTCGCCGCGGCTGATGGCGTCCCATCCCTGCTCCTGGGCGGCCGTCGGCGCCTCGAAGGTCGACGTGAACCAGGAGCGGGTGACTTCCGAGAACCGGTCGAGCACCGCCACACCCCCAAGGCTAGGGGCGTGGCGGTGCTACCGGTCATAGGACCTACTAGGTAATGGCCAGCACGCCCGCCACCACGAAACGTGTTGCCCCCGTTGCGCAGCTTTGCCCGCCCGCAGCGTCGGGCAGGACTGCGAGCGTCCCCGCTGCACCGTTAACGCCTACTGGTGTGAGCTCCATCTGCGAGCCCGCCCACACAAAGGTGAACCCGCGGCCGTTCACCTGGCCCGACCCCGTGGCCGCGAAGCACGACCCGGAGATTGTTCCCGACGCCGACGCCGAAGTCGTCGACGAGCAGGCCCCAACCGAGAAGGACATCGAGAAAGGCACACCCGACGCCACCGGGCCCACTCCGAGCTGGTACATCGGCTGCCCCGTGGTCATGGTCCCCTGCACGGCACACCCGTTCACGAGACTGGTGTGGATGTAGGGCTTGCCGAGCGGCGTCCCACAGAACGTCCCCGACGGTCCACCGCCTCCGGCGGCGGTGATGGTCCCCGTGGTCACCTCGTGCGTATGCGGCGTGGTATCGACGTGGGCTCCTTGGCAGAGGAACACCACCCACCCGCGGAAGCCTCCCGGGCACCCGCTCTTGAAGGCCGTCGGCGCAGCGAGCGGATTGGAGAAGCTGCCGTTGTCGAAATGGCTGAAGACGATGAAGTCGTCGCACCCTGCGACGAGCGGCAACCCACCGCAGAAGCCGTCGCCGTCGTTGTCGACGCATACCTGAAAGGCGACGTCGTGGCCGTTCACTGCATCGACGACCTCGATGCCTCCGCCGCCGCCCGACCACGGGATGCAGGCACCGCCGGTGCTCGGTGCCGGTGTCGGGCTGCACTGTACGAGCCCGATGTCGGCGGCGGTCGTGTTCGCTCCCCGTGCCACGAACGTGGTGCCCGAAACGTAGGTGTCGGCCGGTGCCGGTCCAACCGCCAAGCCCAATATGGCAAGCACGCCCAAAAACAGGCGCGTCAAGCGACGGCGTTCGATCATGGTCCCATCCCCCTTTGGCGGCGCACGCCACCACACCCTGCAATACGACGCAGAGGCGTGGACGTGTCAGGTCAATCGCGGCCTTGCTCGCGCAGGAAGCGTTCGACCTCGCCCGCCAGGCTGTCGGCGCTGGGCAGTTCGTCGACGGGAATGAGGTCGTCGCCCTCGCCGTCTTCGAGGCGGCGAACGTATTCGGCCACGTCCTCGTCTTCGGCAACCACTTCGCTCACCTGGCGCTCGTAGGCGGCCGAGGCGATCTGCAGGTCGACGGTGTCGATGGTGGCGCCGAGCACTTCGGCGGCCCGTTCCACCAACGCGAGGGTGGCCTTGGGCGAGGGCGTCTTGGCCACGTAGTGGGGCACGGCGGCCCACAACGAGGCGGAGGGAACGTCGGCGCGGGCGAAGGTGTCGTGCAACACGCCGACGATCCCCGTCGGCCCCTCGTACCGCGACCGCTGCACATGGAGCCTTTGCACCAGGTCGGGGTTGGCGGCGGTGGCCGTCACCCGCACCGCCTTGGTGTGCGGCACCTCGGCCAACAGCGCACCCAAGGTGACAACCATCTCCACGTTCAACGCCTTGGCGACGCCCAGCACGGTGGAGACGAACGTGCGCCACTTCAACTGCGGCTCGTAGGCCTGCAGGAACACGACGTCGTGGTCGCACTCCGGCGGCCTGGCGAACGACAGCTCGGGCTCGGGCCACTCGATCTCGCGAGTGATGCCGTCGATCAGCCGGACGTTGGGGCGCGCCACTGTGAAGTCGTAGAACTCCTCGGGGTCCATGACCGCGAACTTCTCGGCATCCCAGGACTCGACCAGGTACTCGCAGGCGCTCGACGCCCCGTCGCCTGCGTCGTTCCACCCCTCGAACGCCGCCACCAGGACGGGGCGGCGCAGTTCGGGGCGCTGCAGCCAGCGCACGAGCTCCATGCCTACGACGCTACCCGCCGAGTACTACCTCGACTCAGCGCGAGCCTCGGCATGCAACGGCCACGGCCGCGCCTCCTCGAAGAGACGGGCCAGGCGGAGCACCACGTCGTCGGCATGGCGCCTGCCCATGATCTGCAGGCCCACCGGTAGGCCTTCGGCCGTCATGCCTGCAGGTACGGAGACAGCCGGGTTCCAGCACAGGTTGCCGATCATGGTGAAGGGAACGACCATGGCCGGGAAGATGGCTTGGCCGTTGATCTCGCCGGGCAACGGCCCTTCGGCGTTGAAGGCCGGGACCGCCGTCGTGGGCGTCAGCAGCACGTCGACGTCGCGGTACACCGCCGCCAGTTCGTACTCGAGGGCCGTGCGCATGCGGTTGAACTTCTCCAGGCGCCGCACCGGCAGCTCGTTGGTGGCGGCGTACGCCATGCGGGCGTAGATGTCGAAGTCGTCGGCACGCTCGGGCCACATGCCGCGTTCGATGTCGTGCCACAGGTCGACCGCGCCCAGCGTGATCCACACCTCGATGGGGTTCGTCAGCGACACGGGCCGGTCCACCAGTTGCAGGCCCGCGGCCTCCACCAACGCCGCGGCCGCGGCCTCGGCCGTCGCTGCCACCTCTGTGTCGACGACGGCGAAGCCCAGGTCGGTCGACCACGCAGCACGGAGCCCCCGCACGTCGAGTTCCTCGATGACCCGCTCGTACACGGTGCCTGCGGGCGGCAACGACGTGCGGTCGCGGTCGTCGGGCCCGGCGGCCACGTCGAGGTGTCGCGCCGCGTCGCGCACGTTCGTCGTCAGCGCGCCGTAGACGGAGGTCTGCGACGGAGCGGCGCGCTCGTGCGGGATGCGGCCGTACGACGGCTTGAAGCCGAGCAGCCCGCAGAAAGCCGCGGGGATGCGGGTCGAGCCACCGCCGTCGCTGGCCGTGCAGAACGGCACCATGCCTGCTGCCACCGCTGCCGCCGAACCGCCGCTCGAACCGCCCGGCGTGCGAGTGGGGTCCCACGGGTTGCGGGCCGTGCCCCACGCGGGGGTCGAGGTGTAACAGGTGGCGCCGAATTCGGGGGCGGCCGTCTTGCCCACGGGGACGGCGCCCGCGGCACGCAAGCGCCCGGTGTGGACGGAGTCCTCCGTCGCCGCAGGCCCGCCCTTGTAGAGCAGGGAGCCGTGCGACGTGGGCATGCCTGCGCAGTCCTCCAGGTCCTTGATTCCGAAGGGGACGCCGGCCAACGGGCCAGGGTCGTCGCCCCGGGCGACCGCGGCGTCGACCTTGCGAGCCTCGGCCCGAGCCAACTCGGGATCGAGATGGACGAACGCATTCAGCACAGGGTTGGCAGCCTCGATCTCGGCCAGGCACTCCTCGAGCACCTCGACCGCCGACTGCTCCCCCCGGCGGACTGCGTCGGCTACGTCGGCGACGGTTCGCATGCGTGCACGCTACGGCCGAATGCCGAACCGGGCCAGTACGGCGCGGCCTTCAGGGAACACGGCCTCGACGGCCGCCACCAAGTCGGCGTTGGTCGCCACCCGGTGGGCGTGGCGGGCCACGTACAACTGCAGGGCACAGTCGACGAGGTCGGGTGAACCGAGCGCGGCCAGCGCCTGCGCTCCTTGCACATAGACGCTGCGGTAGTAGATCCCCTGTCGCGACTGCCAGAAGGTCATCGGCTCGGCGGTGCGGCCCTGCCCGGCCCGAGGGATCGATGTGCGTACGAGGTCGCGCTCCTCCTTCTCGAAACGGACCTCGGCCCACGTTGCCAAGCCTTCGTCGAGCCAGGGGTCGCGGCCCTGGTTGTTCGACACCAGCCCGTAAAACCATTGGTGGCCGACTTCGTGCGGCGTCGTGCGGCCGATGGTGCCCGGGCCCTGCATGACGTGCATGGGGTACTCGATGCCGCCACCCAGGTTGGGGGTGATGGCGAGGGTGAAGTTGGGCCAGGGGTACGGGCCGAAGCGGCGGCCGAAGTCCTCCAGTGTGCGAACCACCCGATTGAGGTACGACTGCGGCGTCTCCCGCAGGCCGGCGTGGACCCCGACGGTGACGGCGATCGGGCTGGGGGCGTTGGCTGTGGCTGTCGCTGTGGTGAAGCGGCCGACGGTGAGGGCGAAATCGGGGACGGCTGTTGCGGTCCAACGGCCGCTGCCGTCGGGCACGCCGGTGGCCAGCACGTCAAAGCCTGCGGGCACGGTCACCGAGGCGGCGAAGTCGGCGGTCACCGGCGTGGACGATTCGGCGAAGCCGCCTGTGGCCGGGTCGGCGGCCCAGCCCACGCCGCGCTCCCACGCCAGGACGGGGAAGAACGACCCGAGGCGGATGGCGTCGCCCGTACGCGACAGCCGGTCGTTGATGGCCCCGGGCAGCGTCAGCCGCCAGTCGACCGACGCCTCCACCCGTTGGCCTGCCGCCAGTTGGACCGGGACTTCCAGGGTGGTGGGATTGGGCCGGCGCGACTCGGCGGGATGGGCGCCGACGTGCACGGCGGTGACGTCGAGGCGGGCGCCGCCCGCCGCCGTGCGCGGGCCGTTGGGCCAGAGGCGGAAGACCAACCGGTCGGTGGGGATGTCGGGGGTGAAACGGGCGTCGGTGCGGCCCACGACGACGTTCTCTCCCGGCCGCACGTCGATGCGCAGCACATAGGTAGGGCGGTCGGCGGGCGGGGGCACCCGCTCGGGGATCGTCGGGCACGACGGCGTGCTGCTGCGGGTCGTCGTCGTCGTGGGCGCCGTGGTGGTGGTCGTCGACGCGGTGGTCGGCGGGGTGGTCGTCGTGGTCGCCGCGTCGTTGTCGCCGCCCGACGAGCACGCGGCGGCGAGGAGCAGGACCAGGACGGGCAACCGGCGCATCGGGCCTATCCTCCCAGGCCCATGCCCGGTACCGCGCTCACCCCCACGTGCGTCTGGCACATCTCGCCCGAGCTCGTCGTCGCCCTCGACGACCGCTTCGGTGAACCGGTGGACGCCTATGTGAACGGCTCCCAGGTGTGGCTGCGCGACGACGGGCCCGACGGCACGACAATCGAGTGGCGGCTGCACCCCGTGGGGGGGTACCGGCGGCCGGCGGGGGTCGGCACCTACGAAGTCTTCGCCGCCGTAGCGCTGGCGGTGGCCACGGGGGGCACGCCGCCGGCGGCGCCTGAACGGCTGTGGGGCGGGCTGGAGGCGTTCGCCGCCTACGGCGACGAGATCGAGCCCGCGGTGTTGAAGGCGGTGGCGACCGAGGCGCTCGGCATCGCACCGGACGCGGCGGGCTTGGTCGACCACGCCCGCATCGCGGAGGAGTGGGAACGGACGGGCGGCCAGGTCTCGATCGTGAAGGCTTTGTTCGAACAGCTCACGCCGTGAGGCTGCTGCTCGTCGCCGTCGGCGTGGTGGTGGCGAGCTGGGTGGTGTTGGTGCTGTTGGCCCGGCGGCTCCCGCACGGGCTGGCCTGCGACATGGCGAGCTTCCTGCCCGACTCGGTGACGCTGGTGCGCCGGCTGCGCCGTGACCCACGGGTGCCGCGCCGCGCCAAGGTGGCCGTGGCCTTTGCCGGGTTGTGGGTGCTGTCGCCCATCGACCTGATCCCCGAGTTCCTCCCGGTCATCGGCCCCCTCGACGACGTGGTCGTCGTGGCGCTCGCCCTGCGGTACGCGGCCCGCCAAGTGCCCCGCGAGGTGGTGCACGCGGCCTGGCCCGGCGACCCCCGCCTGCTCGACCGCCTGCTGGGCTGAAGCCCGCAACCGAAGTTGCGTTGGAATCGCGCCATAAAACGGCGCGTTCCCTACGCAACTTCGAGGGGGGGGTGGGGTCAGGCGTCGTCGCGCCACATGGGGGCGCGAGGTGGGTCGAAGGTGACCTCGACCGGCTCGCCGCGGATGGCGGCAAACGCAGGCGCACCCCACCGCTCGAAGCCGGCGAGCGGCGACGGGAGGTTGTCCTCGGCGAACCAGCCCACGGCGCGGCATTCCAGCGGGTGCGCCTTGAGCTCGCCGCCGAGAGTGCGGCAGTGGAAGACCAACGAGTACAAGGGGATTCGGGTGAAGCCCAACCGCAGCCCGTCGAGCACCGCCACCAGCCGCAGCGGCTCGACCTCGATGCCGGTCTCCTCGTGCACTTCCTTGACCGCCACCTCGGAGGCGGAGTAGCCGACGTCGGCCCAGCCGGTCGGGTACAGCCACACGCCGGAGTCGGCCCGCTGCACCAACAGCAGCTCGCCCCGCTCGTTGCCCACCACCGCGCCCACCGCGACCTTGGGCGTGACATAGCCGGCAACGCCGCTACCCACGGCCCGTAGCCACTCCTCGACCAGCACCTCGGCTTCGAGCTCGTGGCCCGCGGCGACGCGCATGTCGGCCGCCACCTTCAGCACCTCTTCGAAGCGCTCCCGCTCGTACAGGCTCTCGGTGAACCCCAGGCCGGTGCGGGCCACGGCCGACAGCGTCTCGCTCCACCGCAACAGGTCGGCCGCCGAGACCGGGTTCCCCTCGTCCACGCCGGGCGAGGCTACTCCCGAGTACATAGGGTGCCCTTTGAGAGCCGGCTAAGGCAACGGGACCGGACGGAAGAGGCTGTTTTGCCGGGTCACGAGTTCCCGTCATCTCGGAGGAGTTGTCGCGTGCCGAGGACCGAGTGGAGGTTCTCGAGCAGCAACTCATAGGGATGACACCCTCTGGTGAGCGACCGCTGACAGCCAGGGGCTAACCCAGCTCACCGAATCGAGCGGAACCGGCGGCCATGCATGGCAATGACCTCGATCCGGTGCGAACGGAGCAGGGCGAGAAGGTCAGCGTTCGGCGGGTCCGGGAGAAGGACGGCAAGGGCAGCACCCTGCGCAACATGCCGTCGATAGTCGAGCAACTGGCCGATCGCCATACGGACGTTCGCCCTCGAAGTTGTTGCTTTGGCCTCGATCAGGCGATGTTGCCGCCGGTCGTAGGCATCCGCGACGATCCGTTCCCCGGTCGGCAACTTTGCTGCCCGTTCGACGAGTGGGTAGCCGAGATTCCGCTCGTATGCCTTCAGGAGCCGGGCCTCCCGATACCGCTGGGTCTTTGTCGCCTGGGTGGTCTGATACTCCGCCTCTTCCACCTTGGTGCCCAAAGGCCGCTCCGTCACGACGACCGCTCCCAGACTCGTACTCGGTCGCCGGCGGGCGCGGCTGCGGGCCGCCGGGGAAGGGAGGCGAGCAGCGATCGCACTCCATTGCACTGGCGTCAGAGGGATCGGGTTTCGAGCGCGGGGCATCCGCACGACCAAGGCGTCAGCGAAACGCGGATCGACGAGAAGGTCCCGCCTGTAGATCGGCTGATCGAAGAGATACAGATCAGTCGACAATCGGAGTTCGTAGACCGGGTCGGGAGGGGGTCGGAGCCAGTAGCGGTCGGCGGTCCGAGTCGTTGGCGCCGAAGGTTTGGAGATGGTGCCGGTGGCGTACACACCGGCAGCGGGACCGCCGATCCACAGGGCAAACCGATCGCCGATTGCGACACGAGGCGCCGGTCGACTCAGCGTCCATGCATCGACCGGTTCGTTCGTCTCCTCCCACCAACCGATGACGTCGTAAACGGCCAGGTTGGCGCTGATCAGCCAGTCCGCCACGAGAGGAAGGTTGCCACGGATACGCCCTTCGTGACGCAGAACCCAGCCCTATCGTCTGGGGAGTGCCCTACGACGCGTACCTGGCTCACGCTAGCGAGAACGGAACTGACGCCAAGCGGCTCGCGGAGGCGCTCCGTGCGCGAGGACTGACCGTCTGGTTCAACCGGTTCATCGTCGGCCCGAGCATCCGGGAGCAGATGGAAGCGGGCCTCTTGGAGTCGGACTTCGGGATCGTGATGCTGTCCCCAGAGTTTTTCAGCAAGAAGTGGACGCGCAACGAGCTTGACGCGCTGATGGGCCTCGAATCACCCGGGGAGGTCCGCATCCTTCCCGTGTGGTGGAACACGACTGAGACGAACATACGCACGGAGTCGCCCATGCTCGCCATGCGCTCGGCGGCCGTCCTCGGCGAAGCTGGTGTCGAGGGAGTCGCCGATGCACTGGTGGAGTCGATCCTTGCTCTCTCTTCGGACACCTCGCCCGGCAAGCGGCTGCGCCTCCAGATCGCTACGGGATTCCGCTGGACCGATGGGCCGGTGTGGATGCCTGCCTCCCTGGCCGAGTATGACCGGCGGTTCGGCGAGGACTTCGCCATAACGGACCTGGCACACATCGGTTACGAGGGCGTGGCCCCGGCTGAACTGGAAGCAAGAGACCGCGGCCAGCCGGTGCCTCTCATCGAACTGTTCCGGGCGCACACGTTCTGGGACGGCAGGCTCGTCACGGTGATCGCCCGCCAAGTGGCGGGTTCCGTTCAGGTGTTCGAAGGACTCGTCCGCGACGAGGATCTCCCGGTCGACCCGACACGGCCGCCGGGAGGCTGCATGGCCGCGTACGTCTTCCAGTTGGAGACCGTCGACTTCACGCGGGGCGAACTTGCTACGTCCACTGCATCGGGCCGTACTCGGCGGCGCATCCCGGCATGGGACCCAACTCGCCCGATGACCGCTCCCTCTGCTGGGTCACGGGGTTTGTGATGGCCTTTGGGTACATGCCCAACAGCCGGGGGGAGACCGTGGCCGCGGTTTACCTCGTGGCCAGCTCAATCATTTTTTCTCCGATGTTGGGATCGGACGCAGTGGCGAAAGACTGACGCCCTACGCGCCGCACACCTCGGTCGAAAACGGCAGGGCCGTTTCGTGAACACGCAGTCCGCGCTCTCTTCGGCACCTTATGTACTCGGGGCGGGGGTCAGTGGCGGGTGAGGGCGTCGAGGATGGCGCGCTCGACCTCGGCCAAGTGCTCCTGGTCCTCGACCTTCCGGCCCTCGCGGTCGACCACGTAGAAAGCGTCGACCACCTCGTGTCCCAAGGTCGACACCTTGGCCCGACGTACGTCGAGGTCGGCGTCGGCCAGTGCCCGGGTGATGCGGTACAGCACGCCGACGTCGTCGGGCGCCCGTACCTCCACCACCGTCGCCGCGGACGTGGCGTCGTTGTCGATCAGCACTCGCGGCTCGGCGGGCCGGGCGGCCGACGCACGGCGGCGGGCGTACACCCGCGCCCGCTCGGTCAGTCGGGCGTCGAGTGCCAGCCGCCCGCCCAGCGCCCGCTCCACGTCGGCCGTCACCCGCGGCCACTCGGGCTGCGAGCCGAAGGCGGGCTCGACCTCGAACACCTCGACCGCCATGCCGTCGTCGCTCGACGCCACAGCGGCGGAGCGCACATCGAGCCCGTGCAACGACAACGTGCCCGCCACGCGGGCGAATAAGCCCGGTCGGTCGGGCGCCACCACCGTCAGCCGGTCGCCGTCCTGCTGCACGACCACCTCCCGCTGCGCCATCAGGGCCACATGCTCCGGCGTCGGCAATGTCGAGGCCTGGGCCGCGGGCGCATCGCCTTCCAGTCGACGAGCCACCCGCGCTGCCAACTCGCTCACCAGCCCCGCCTTCCACGCCCCCCACGCCGACGGGCCGGTAGCCAGGCTGTCGGCCTCGGTGAGCGCGGCCAACAGTTCGAGCGTGTCGCGGTCACCGACCGCCTCGGCCACCGTCTCGATGGTGGCGGGGTCGTCGATGTCGCGGCGGGTGGCGGCGTCGGGCAGCAGCAGGTGGTGGCGCACCATGGCGACGAGCACATCGACATCAGGCTTGGGCAAGCCCATGCGTGCGCCGACCGCGGCCACGAGATCCATGCCCACCTCGGTGTGGTCGCCAGGGAACCCCTTGCCGATGTCGTGCAGCAGCGCGCCGAGCAACAACAGGTCGGGTCGGGCCACCCGGCGCAACAGTGCCGCGGCGTTGGCCGCCGTCTCCAACAGGTGCCGGTCGACGGTGAAGCGGTGATAGGCGTTGCGTTGCGGCTTGCTGCGCACTGCCGCCCACTCGGGGAGCAGCCGCACCAACAGCCCCTTCTGGTCGAGCGTCTCCAACACAGGGATGGCAGCGGGTCCCGCACCCAGCAACGCCACCAGCGCGCCGCGCACGTCGTCGCTCCACGGGTCGCCAGGGTCGGGGACCTCGACCGCCAGCCGGTCGAGCGCCTCCCGGGAGAACGGCGCCCCCGTGCGCGCCACCTGCGCCCCTGCCCGCAATGCCAGGCCGGGGTCGGACGCCGGGCGGGCCTCGGTGTCGAGCGCCACCTCCCCGCCCCGCAACACGACGCCGGGGGCCAACACGCCGTTCTTCCACTTGGCCTTGGTGCGCAGCCGCGACCACACGTCGTCGCCCGCCCAGGCAACGGCCCGTCCTGCGGCGGCGACATCGGCCATCAACAGGTCGGCATCGGCGTAGCCCAAGTCGGCAGCCACGGCGTCCTGCTCTTGCAGCAGCAGACGGTCGAGCGCCCGGTCCGCTCGCAGGTGCAAGGCCACGCGCACCCGCAGCAGTACGTCGTGCGCCGCGCTCACGTCGGCCGTCGACGGGAGCACCCGCAACAAGTGGGCATCGCGCAAGCCGCCGCGTCCTTCCTTCAACTCCGGTTCGAGCAGGAAGGCCACCTCCTCGAACTCGGCGTGCCGCGCCCGCACGGATTCGTCGAGCCGGGGCATCCAGTGCTTCCACTGCTTTTGCCACTGCTCGGTGGCCCGGGTCGCCAACTCCCCGGCCAATCCCACGTCGCCCGCCACCCAGCGCGCCTCCAGCAACCCCAGGGCCGCCTTGAGGTCGGCCGTCGCCACGGCCAACGCCTGCTTCACCGTCCGCACGCTGTGGTCGAGGGCGAGGCCCGCGTCCCAGATGGGGTACCAGATCCGTTCGGCCACCTCGCCGATGTCCTTGCGGCCGTCGTGTACGAGCACCACGTCGAGGTCGCTGCACGGCGCCAGTTCGCCACGTCCGTACCCCCCGACGGCGACCAGGGCCACGCCCCGCTCGTCGCCCAGCAACGACCCCAGCCACGAGTCGGCCAGCGAGGCGTAGGCGCGACAGAAGGCGGGGCCGGAAAGCCCCGCCTCCTGCAGCAATGCCGAGCGTTGCGCCCGGAACTCAGAGGGCGTCGTTGTCACGCTCTCCCGTCCGGATGCGGGTGACGCCTTCGACCGGCGTGACCCACACCTTGCCGTCACCGATCTTGTCGGTGCGGGCCGCAGTGACGATGGCGTCGACCACCCTGTCGACGTCGGCGTCGGGAGCCAGCACCTCGACCCGCACCTTCGGCACGAAGTCGACCGTGTACTCGGCACCCCGGTACACCTCGGTGTGGCCTCGCTGGCGGCCGAAGCCCTGGGCTTCGCTGACGGTCATGCCCTGCACGCCGAGGGCCTTCAACGCAGCCTTCACGTCGTCGACCTTGAACGGCTTGACGATTGCGGTAACCAGCTTCACGAGCCGACCCTCCCCATGGCGATGTCACCCAAGTTGTAGGCGCCTTCGGCGTGCTGGGACTGGTCGAGCCCAACATCTTCGGCGTCGTCGTCGACCCGCAGGCCGATCACCAGGTCGATTGCCTTGGCGATGATCAAGGTGACGATCCCGGAGAACACGATGGTGGCACCCACGGCGACAAGCTGGTCGACCAGCAGGTCGGTGCTCCCGCCGAAGAAGACGCTGTCGAAGCCGCCCGAGTTGACCTTGGTGTCGGCGAACAGCCCCAGCATGATCGACCCGACGATGCCGCCCACCAGGTGGACGCCCACCACGTCGAGCGAGTCGTCGTAGCCCAGCTTGAACTTCAACTGGATGGCCAGGTAGCAGATCACGCCGGCAGCACCACCGATGGCCAACGGCGCCAGCCCGCCGACGAAGCCCGCACAGGGGGTGATGGCCACCAGGCCCGCCACCGCACCGGATGCTGCCCCGAGGGTGGTGGCATGGCCGTCCTTCACCTTCTCCACCACCAGCCAGGCCAGCATGCCCATGGCTGCAGCCAAGTGGGTGTTGAGCAGGGCCTGGCCCGCCAGGTTGTTGGCACCCAAGGCCGAGCCGGCGTTGAAGCCGAACCAGCCGAACCACAGGATGCCGGTGCCGAGCAGGGTCCAGGGCAGGTTGTGCGGGGGCATGCCTTCACGAGGCCAGCCCTTGCGCTTGCCCAGCACGATGCACAGCACCAAGGCGGCGATGCCGGCATTGATGTGCACGACCGTGCCGCCCGCGAAGTCGAGCGCACCCCGCTGGAACAGCCAGCCCGTCGGGCTGAACACCCAGTGGGCAACCGGTGCGTAGACCAGCACCAGCCACAGTCCCAGGAACGCCACCCACGCCGCGAACTTCATGCGGTCGGCGGTGGCGCCCGTGATCAGTGCGGGCGTGATGATGGCGAACATCATCTGGTACGCCACGAACACGATCGGCGGGATCGTCAAGGCCAGGTTGTCGACGTAGCCGGGAAGCTGGACATCGATGTCGCCGATGCCCTTCAACCCCACGAAGTCGAAGTTGCCGATGAACGAGCCACCGTCGCCGAAGGCCAGGCTGAACACCACCAAGGCCCACAGGACGCTGACGAGGCCCATGCTGAAGAAGTTCTGCATGAGCATGCCGAGGACGTTCTTGGCGCGCACCATCCCGCCGTAGAAGAACGCCAAGCCCGGCGTCATGAACAACACCAGCGATGCCGAGATCAGCACCCAGGCGGTGTTGCCGGTATCCGGTTCCATACCCCTCCCTCTCCGAGAGACCACAGCGGTCGAGGGTCAGCATGGCGACAGGGTGTTTCCCTCCCGTTCTCGCAATGTTTCGTCTAGATGAACTAGCGAGCGAGGGCTTCGGCGGCCTTTCGGGCAGCGACGAGCACGGGGTCCCACACGGGGGCGAAGGGAGGGGCGTACGACAGGTCGAGCGCCGTCATCTGCTCGACGGTCATGCCGACGGTGATGGCGGTGGCCAACACGTCGACCCGTTTGGCGGCGCCTTCGAAGCCGACCAACTGCGCCCCCAGCACGCGGCCCGACCGCTTCTCGGCCAGCAGCTTCACCGTGATCTTCCCGGCGCCGGGGAAGTAGCCGGCCCGCGTCGTCGATGTGATGGTGACCGCTTCGTAGCCGAAGCCTGCGGCTGTGGCCTCGCGCTCGCTCAGGCCGGTGCGGGCGATCTCGGTGCCGCACAGCTTGGTGGCAGCCGTGCCGACCACCCCGGGGAATGTGGCGTAGCCGCCCCCGATGTTGATGCCCGCCACCCGGGCCTGCTTGTTGGCATGCGTGCCCAGCGCGATGTTCACGTGTCGCCGCGAGACGAGGTGGAACGACTCGCAACAGTCGCCCGCCGCCCACACCCCTTCGGCCGACGTGTGTTGCCGGGGGTCCACGACGACCGCCCCTTTGGCACCGGTGGCGATGCCGGCGTCCGCCGCCAGCCGGGTGTTGGGCACCACGCCAAGGCCGAGGACCACGAGGTCGGCACGCAGCGTGCCGTGTTCGGTGACCACGGCTTTGTCCTCGAACCTTTGGACCGCCTCGCCACAGCGCACGGTGATGCCTTGGCCCCGAATGGCCTCGCTCACCAGCGCACCCATGTCGGGGTCGAGGGTGGTCATGACCTCGGGCGCCTGCTCCACGATGGTCACGGCGGCGCCCCGCTTCACGAACGCCTCGGCCATCTCCAGCCCGATGTAGCCACCGCCGACGACCACCACGTCGCGGCACTCGCCGCTCTCCGCCAAGGCGAGCAGGTGGGTGGCGTCCTCCAGCGTCTGCACGCCGCGGACGTGCGGGAGGTCGGCGCCAGGCAGGTCGGGCCGCAGGGGCTTGGCGCCGAGGCCGAGGTGCAGCGTGTCGAAGCTTGTGGCGTAGGTGCGGCCGTGTTCGTGGTCGCGCACCTCGACAGTGCGCTTGTCGAGGTCGAGGGCCATGACCTCGTGGCGGGTGCGCACGTCGATGAGGTTCCTGTCGCGGAACTTCTGCGGCGTGCGCACGACCAGCTCGTCGAGGGTGCCGACATCGCCGCCGACCAGGTAGGGGATGCCGCACGCCGAGTAGCTCGTCCACCGCCCCTTTTCCAAGGCGATGATCTCCATGTCGGGGCGCAGGCGCCGGGCCTGGGTGGCCGCGGCCATCCCCCCTGCGTCGCCCCCGATCACGATCAGACGTTCGGCCATCGGCCCGTACCATAGGGGCCATGGGCGTGCGCAACGACTGTCGCCACTACATCGAGCGCACGGCATCGGCCTTGGAGCGCATCCAGCGGTGCCGCCTCGACGTGGCCGACCTCGACCCGTTCGCGTGCCCCGAGGGGTGCTTGTTCTTCGAAGCGCGCAAGGTGGCCGACCAAGGCTGGACCATCGACCCCAACCGCCGCGACTGACGGGACCGCTTCCGCCGAGTCCTGCGTCAGGCGTCTGGGGCGAGATGCCGAACGAGGCGAGGTACCTCGATTGTGGCGATCGTCCACACCTGGTTGGGGTCGACTCGGTGGTAATGGTGTGCCAGGACCGTGCGCAAGCCGACCACGTCCGGCCAAGGCACCTCGCCATATCGGGCGCGCCCCTCGTCGCTCAGTGCGCGCGCGGCCTCGCCGATGATCTCCAGCAATCGTTCGACAGCGAGCCGCCGGGTGCGGTCTCGGTCCCACTCCTCGCGACCTGAGGCCACCAAGGCGCCGACTTCGGCGGCCGCTTCGAGGATGTCGGCGACGCGCTCGTCGTCGCTCCTGCTCATAGCTCGATGGCCTCGGCGAGGATGCGAACGTCTCGATCCTTCAAGCCGCCGGTGGAGACCACGTCGACGGGGAGGCCGAGCAGCTCCTCCAGCTCCCGAGTGAGGCGGATGACGTCGAACAGCGAGCTCTCGGCGTCGAAGTCGACCAACAGATCTACGTCACTACCGGGACGGTCGTCGCCTCGAGCGACCGACCCGAAGAGGCGGACGCGTCGCCCGTGGTGGCGCGCCACAGCCGCTCGAATCGCCTCACGCTTCGCCTCGACCACAGGGCGAAGAGGCGGCGTCGCACGGTCTGGATCGGCGATTGCCACACGTGAAGGCTACCGGGAGCCCGGTGCACGTTCGCGTTGTTCCCGCGAGCCGCCTCATGCCCCCCCGAGCAGCTCCGCCAGGCGGCTGAAGAACTTCGACCGGGGCAGTACCTCTGTCACGCCCGCGGCCCGCGCCGCGTCGAGCAATGCGGTGTCGACGTGGCTGCCGAACCCGATCACCCGCCTGCCTGCCAGTGACGGGAGGACGTCGAGCACGCCCGCACGCGACAGGTCGACGACCACGATGTCGGCGTCGACCTCGACCAGGTCGGCGGGGGTGCGGGCGAACGTGACTTTGCCTGCCGCCGCCACCTTGGAGCGGTCCATGAGGTCGGGCACGTACGCCGCGACCGTCGTCATGCCGAGCCGTGCCGTTGCTTGTGGGCGAACGCCTTGGCCGCGCCCCAGGCGATGCCGAGTTCGGCCAGCGCCGGGTCGATGTCGGCGAAGGTGGCGGGCGTCAGGTCGTAGTCGTCGTCGGGGAACCGCTCGACGGAGTACGGGTCGCGGTCGACCGGCTCGACGCCCGCGTTGCGCAGCACCTCGGTGGGGTAGGCGATGGCGCCCCGCAGGATGGTGAGCGGCGTCGAGTGCTGCTCATCGATGTCCTGGGCCAACAACTCCCGCACTGCCCCGCCGACTTCGGCGGCCGCCCGTCGCCCCACCTCCTCCGCTTCGGCCCGGGCCTCGGGGGCCAAACGGGTCACGCAGCGCACCACCCAGTCGGGAAGCGCTGTTTCGATGGCGTCGGCCAAGGCGCGGGCGTGCTCGTCCATATGCGCCATGCTGCCCGGTCGAGATGCGTATCCGCGCCGTGTCCGTGTTCGAGGGCGTCGTTTACCACTGTTGGTGCGCCGACCCGTCGTCGCCGTGCCGGCCCGTGCTGGAGGTCGACGCCCGAACACAGCCGGGCGACCTCGACGCCGGCCCGCTACTGCTGACGGTGGCCGACTACATGGCGATGGCCGGTCCCGACGTCGCCGCCCGATGCCTGCCCACGCTGGCCGAGGCGGGACGCATCGTGGTGCACCAAGGCGTCTCCCACCTCGCCTTCCCGACGTGGACCTCAGTGACCGAGTAGGGACCGCAAGTGTTGTCACTCGGGGACAGTCGGCGACCGGGGTTCGTCGTCGTCAGGCCGAGAAGGCGGCCCGTCATCTCGCGGTCCTGGTTCGTAGGTCAACACGGCAAACGCGATGCCGGCCACACCGGCGAGTGCAAACACCGCACTCGACCAAAACGGGGGACCATCACCGACGTTCACCACCATTCCGATTCCTCCGAAGGCGGCGGCGATCGAACCGCCGAGGAGGTTACGGAAGAACACGGATCGCTCCTGGGTCAGTCCTGGCACAACCAATCCGGCTCGGGCGGGGGCGGAGAGTTCGGGTCGAGAAACCCGGCCCGCCGGGCAGCGACGGTTACGTACGTGCCGTTTGCGACCGCCAGAGCGAGGAAGCCCAACCCCGCCAGGAGGCTGGGCATGCGTCGGCTGCTCAAAAGGACGCACTGGACGAGGGCCACCATGGCGAACACGGCGCAGACGATCGAGGCCAGTGCGAACCTCCAATTCACCGCCAGTCGAAGATCCGTGTCGTACACGAACGAAACTTTGACGGCGCGTCCGTACTGAACAAGGAGCCTCCGGACGGACCGTGCCTCCCCGGCGTCAGTTCGGTGTTCCACGCCGGCACTGTAGGGAAAACAACAGACTTCCCGTCGGGAACGCCGGGTGACCGAGTAGAACCCGGCCATGGCCGATCTCCAAGCGTTCGCCGACCTGGTTCCCCTCGACCATGGGCTCGTCGTGGTGTCGACGAGCCGTGCCGACAGCACCATCCAGTCCTCCGTCGTGAACGCCGGCGTCCTCGACCATCCGGTGACCGGTCGTCAGGTCGTGGGCTTCGTGGCCGCGGGTTCGTCGCAGCGGCTCGTCAACCTCCGGGCCCGGCCCCGCACCACGGTAGTGATCCGTGCCGGTTGGCAGTGGGCCGCTGTCGAGGGACCGGTCGAGCTCGCCGGTCCCGACGACCCCCTCGAGGGCGTCGACGCCGAGCGCCTCCGCCTCCTGCTCCGCGAGATCTTCACCGCCGCGGGCGGCACCCACGAGGACTGGGACGAGTACGACCGCGCCATGGCCGACGAACGCCGGGTGGCCGTGCTGGTCGAGCCCGACCGCGTGTACGGCCGGAGCTAACGCTGGGCGGCGGCCAACAACGCAGGCGGGATCTCCGTCATCGTGCACGAGAGGCGGATCATGTCGTTGTCGACGTTCAACGCCGTGGCGTCGCACGATCCCAACGCTGTACGCGGCACCTGCACGGTGACGCTCGGCCCGCGGGGCACGCCGATGCGCAGGGCGCCTCCCGCGGCAAGCGTCACGTCGGCCGTCCGCACCTGGCCCGCCACCTCGACCTCTACGCGGCCGTCGCTGATCGTCACCGGCAGACCCCGCAGCGCCTTCGAGATGGCGGCCGCGGCAATGCGAATGGTGAGGGTGCCGGTGTCGATGTCGGTCACCTCAGGGCGCCGGTCGGCGAGCAGCTTGCCCTTGTCGAGCTTCACCCCGCGCAGGTCGAGGTCGACCGAGGTGAACTCCAGCTGGGAGGCAGTCACGTCGGTGACGTGGATGGAGATGTCGCCCGCCGACCCCCTGGCCAGCAGCTTGAGAACGAAGGGGAACGAGTCGACGTCGGCCGTCGCCTCGGCTTGGCCGCCTGCGGACGCCTCGGCCCGCTCGGCCAGCTTCTGCTCCGCCATGCGCTTGGCGGCCACGTCGAGCACCCCGTAGGCGCCCACGATCAGCAACAGGAAGAACAGCAGGAGCTTCTTGAGCAAGGCTCAGCTTTCGACCACGTCGCCCAGGCGGTCGACCCCGACGCCCAGGTCGTGCAGCCATTCGATGGCCCGCTCCACGGCGGCCTCGTCGCCACCGAGCTCGCACACGATCCACCCCACGTGCTCCTCGACGTTGGCCCGACGGATGTTGGGCATGACGTCGAACTCGCGCACGAGGCGGGCGACGATCGGCTGCTTGATGAGGTGCTCGGGGAACGTGATCTTCACCCGGACGTTCGTCACGATGTCTCCCTGCCCGCCAGGGCTCGGTTGAGGTTGCCCGACCGGAAGCCTTCGAGGTCGAGCGTCACGTAGGTGTAGCCGGCCGCCCGCACTGCAGCAACGACGTCGTCGCGCCGGGCCACTGCTGCGGCCAGGTCGTCGCCGTCGAGTTCGATGCGAGCCAGGTCACCGTAGTGGCGAACGCGCAGCTGCCGGAAGCCGAGCGCCCGCAAGGCCGACTCCGCCCGAGCCACCGACGACAGGACCCCGAGGGTGACCGGCGTGCCGTACGGGACACGGGATGCCAGGCACGCCGCTGCGGGCTTGTCCCAGGTACGAAGGCCCAGGGCAGCGGAGGTCGCCCGCACGTCGGCCTTGGTGAAACCGGCGTCGACCAAGGGGAAGCGAGCCCCGCGCTCGGCCGCCGCCTGCTGCCCCGGCCGGTGATCGCCCAGGTCGTCGACGTTCACGCCGAGCACCACGGTGGCGCCCTCGGCGAACGGCGCCAGCGCGTCCATGAGGGTCGACTTGCAGTGGTAACAGCGCTGCCCGTCGTTGGCCGAGTACGCAGGGTCGGCGAGCTCGTCGGTGTCGACGGCCGTCCACCGCAGCCCCCACTCACGAGCCAGCGCCTCGCAGTCGGCTCGTTCTTCGGGAGCCAACGACGGCGACACCGCGGTGACGGCGTGAGCGCCGGCGGGGCCGAGCACGTCGTTGGCCACCCATGCCAGGAAGGCGGAGTCGGCGCCGCCGCTGAACGCAACGACCACCGGGCCGACGTCGCGCAGCGACGAGCGCAGGGCGTCGAGGTCAGGCATCGACGACCTCGATGCGGGTGCGCTTGTTGCCCTTGCCCTTCGACTCGGTGTCCACGGCCGCGCCGAAGCCCTCGGGCAGGGGGTCGAACTCGAAGTCGATGCGAGCGGCCAAGGGTTCCATGTTGCCTCCCGTGACGGCCTTGCCCCATTCGTGCCAGATGACGCCGCACACGGGCAGCGCCGTGTGGGCGCGCACGAGGGCATGGCGGCGCACAAAGTCGAGCTCGCCGGTGACCGCCTCGTTGACCGCCAGCACCCCGGTGTCGTTTGGCTGGCCGCTGCCGGTGGCATAGAAAGCGGTGCGGTCCAAGGCGACGGCATCGTCCCGCGTCTCGACCACCGTGGCGGAAAACGAGGAGAGGTAGGCATCGCGCAGATACAAAAGCTGCGTCACGACCCCAGATTCTGCCCGGATCGTGCATACACTTCCGACGACAATCGGCTAACCACAGGAGGCGCCCGCATGTCGCGAGCATCAAGCAAGCTCCGCAGGAGCATTGCCCTCTTCGCCGTTGCTGCCCTCGCCTTGGCGGCGTGCGGCAACGACGACGACGACAACGACGCTGGTAGCGGCAGCGGCGATCAACCGACCAAGACCGTCAAGATCGCCTTCGTGGGCCCGCTCACCGGCGACGCCGCGAACCTCGGCATCAACATCCGCGACGGCATCAAGGTCGCCGTCGACGAGGCCAAGAAGGCGGGTGGCAACGTCCGCGTCGAGATGGTGGAGTTCGACACCCAGGGCGACGCCGCACAGGCGACGACCATCAAGGACCGCTACATCAACGACACCTCGATCATCGGCATCGTCGGGCCCACCTTCTCGGGTGAGACCCGCGCCGTGCTGCCCGACCTGGCCGCCAACGGCTTGGTGATGATCAGCGCCTCGGCCACCAACGTGGCCCTGCCCACGCTCGACACGAGCCAGAAGGTCTTCCACCGCGTCATCCCCGACGACGATGTCCAGGGAAAGGGCGTGGCCGATTACATCGTCAAGAAGCTGAACGCCAAGACCGTGGCCTACGTCCATGACAACACCGACTACGGCAAGGCACTGGCCGAGGGCACGCAGAAGCTGGTCGAGCCCGCGGGCGCCCGTACGGCGCTGGTCGAGGCCATCGACCCCAAGGCCCAGGACTACTCGGCTGCGGTCAACAAGGTCCGCGGTGCTGCTCCTGACGTCATCTTCTACGGCGGCTACTACGCCGAGGCGGGCCGGCTCAAGAAGCAGCTCACCGACGCCGGCGTGAAGGGCACCTTCGTCAGCGGCGACGGTGCGCTCGACCCGGGCTTCATCGCCTCGGGTGGTTCAGGTGCGGAGGGTGCGCAGATCACCTGCCCGTGCAACCTGGCCACCGCCGACTCGCCGGGCAAGGCCGGGGAGTTCGCCCGCAACTACAAGACGCTCAACGGCAAGGACCCCGGCACCTACTCGACCGAGGGCTACGACGCGGCCAACATCTTCATCCAGGGGATCAAGGCCGGGAACGACGACCGTCCGAAGCTGCTCGACTACGTCGAGAAGCTCGACTCCTACGACGGCATATCCAAGCGGATCTCGTTCGAGGCCAACGGCAACGTGAAGGCGACGGGCGTGTTCTTCTTCGAGGTCAAGGGCGGGAAGCTCACACTGCTCGGAAGCACCGACGAGCTGCTGAAGTAGCCACGCCCAACATGCTGCTTACCGGAGGGAGGGCGTCGACGGCGCCCTCCCTCCCTTCGTAAGGGGGCCATCATCGAAGCTTGCTTCAGTTGCCTGGGCGATGACTTCTGGTCTCAGACGGTCGACGGGCTCACGCTGGGGTCCGTCTACGCCCTCATCGCCCTGGGGTACACCCTCGTGTACGGGGTGCTGCGGCTCATCAATTTCGCCCACTCCGAAGTGTTCATGATCGGCATCTTCGGCTCGCTGTTCTCGCTCCACGCCATGGGCATCGACGCCGGCGCTCCCGCCAAGGGCGGCCTGGCCTTGGCGGGCACCCTGCTGCTGATGATGGCGGCGGGCATGGTGGCCTCCGGCATCACCGCGGTGGTCATGGAGCGCATCGCCTACCGGCCGCTGCGACGGCGCAACGCGCCGCGGTTGGCGGCCCTCATCACCGCCATCGGCTTGTCGCTGTTCCTGCAGGAACTGTTCGCCCTGCGCTACGGGCGCAACCTGCTGCCCTTCCCGCGGGTGCTGGAACGCACCCAGTTGTCGAGCCTGGGCGGGGCCGACATCCGCAACGACAAAGTTTTGGTGTTCCTCGCCGCCCTCGTCCTCATGATCGGCCTCGAACGGTTCGTGGCCAAGTCGCGGTTGGGGCGCGGCATCCGGGCCACCGCCCAGGACTCCGAGACGGCTGCGTTGATGGGCGTGAACATCGACCGGGTGATCATGCTCACCTTCCTGCTCGGCGGGTTGCTGGCCGGCGCGGCAGGCGGCCTTTACGGCATCTTCTTCGAGAACGCCCGCTACAACATCGGCTTCCTGCCCGGCATCAAAGCCTTCACCGCCGCCGTGCTGGGTGGCATCGGCAACATCCGCGGGGCGTTGGTCGGCGGGTTGTCGCTCGGGTTGCTGGAGAACTGGGGTGCCGCCGTACTCGGCGGCGAATGGAAGGACGTGTTCGCCTTCGCCGTGCTGGTGCTGGTGTTGCTGTTCCGGCCCACGGGAATCCTCGGCGAATCTCTCGGAAAGGCACGGGCATGACGGTGCGTCGTCCTCGTCTGGCCGTCGTCGAACCGCTGGCCAACCTGTGGTCGAAGCAGCCGTGGTGGGTGAAGACGCTCATCTGCCTGGCCGCGCTCACCGCAGCCGCCTTCATCCCCACCGAACTGACCCGCTACTGGCAGAGCGTGCTGTTCTCGCCGGTGGGCATCTACGTGCTGCTGGCGCTGGGCCTCAACATCGTCGTGGGGCAAGCGGGCCTGCTCGACCTCGGGTACGTGGCGTTCTACGCCGTCGGCGCCTACACCACGGCCAAGCTCACCACCTCGTCGGGGTGGAGCTCGTGGGAGGCACTGCCGGTCGCCATCCTGGCCGCCATGGCCGCGGGTGTCGTGCTGGGCGCGCCGACGTTGCGACTGCGCGGCGACTACCTGGCCATCGTGACCCTCGGCTTCGGCGAGATCGTGCGCATCGTCGCCCAGAACAGCGACTCCCTGGGCGGCCCCCGCGGCATCACCGGCATCCCCCACCCGGGCGAGCTGTTCGGGGTGGAGTTCCAGTTGGAGCCGCTGCCCTACTACTTCATCGTCCTGACCTCGGTGGTGCTGGCCATCGTGATGATCGTGCGCCTCACCAAGTCGCGAGTCGGTCGGGCATGGGCCGCCATCCGGGAGGACGAGGACGCCGCCGAGGCCATGGGCGTCCACTCGTTCAACATGAAGCTGTGGGCCTTCGCCGTCGGCGCGTCGACGGGCGGGCTGGGCGGATGGATCTACGCCAGCCGGGTGGGCTACATCAACCCCGACAACTTCCCGCTGTTCCTCTCCATCACCATCCTGGCCGCCGTCGTGCTGGGCGGCATGGGGTCGGTGCCCGGCGTGGTGGCGGGCGCCTTCGCCGTCGCTTTCTTGCCTGAGTACCTGCGCAACGCGGCGGCGGGCGAGAGCATCGCCGACGTCCTCCATACCGTCATCGGCGGGGCCGAAGCGAACATCACCGAGTACCGGGTGCTGATCTTCGGAGCGGCCTTGGTGGTGATGATGGTCTTCCGACCCCAGGGCTTGTTGCCCAGCCGGCAACGGGCGGCGGAGCTGGCCGAGGCCGGGGCCACGTCGTCGCTCAATGCCGGGCCCGACGATGGGGTCGACGAGCAGCTGCCCCCGGCCGCGGACCCGTCGTCGCCCGAGCCCACCACCGACGAGCTGCCCGACGCGGTCGTGCCCGAGTCGGAGTCGGTCGAGGTGCTCGTGCTCGACCAGTTGCGCATGGAGTTCGGCGGCGTGGTCGCCCTCAGCGACGTGTCGCTCACCGTCCGCAAGGGCGAGATCTTCGGCATCATCGGCCCCAACGGCGCAGGCAAGACCACCCTGTTCAACTGCGTCACCGGCGTGTTCAAGCCGACCCGCGGCAGCATCACGCTCGACGGGCGGAAGATCGTCGGCAAGCGGCCCCATCGCATCGCCGAGGCGGGCATCGCCCGCACGTTCCAGAACATCCGCCTGTTCCCCAACATGTCGGCGCTGGAGAACGTGATGGTGGGTGCCGACGCCCGCCACAAGACGAGCGTCCCCGGCGCGCTGGTGGGGCTCCCCCGCCACCGCCAAGAGGAACGCAGCGGACGGGAGGAAGCTCGCCGCCTGCTCGAGTTCGTCGGCATCGCCGCCCGCGAGGGCGACGCTGCCCGCAACCTGCCCTACGGCGACCAGCGACGGCTGGAGATCGCCCGGGCACTGGCCACCGGGCCGCAGGTGCTTCTGCTCGACGAGCCCGCCGCGGGCATGAACCCGTCGGAGAAGCAGGCGCTGATCCGCCTCATCCGGCGCATCCGCGAACAGGGCATGACGATCGTGCTCATCGAGCACGACATGGGATTGGTCATGAACGTGTGCGACCGATTGGTCGTCCTCGACTTCGGCGAGAAGATCGCCGAAGGGCCGCCCGCGGAGATCCAAGCCAACCCTCGGGTGATCGAGGCCTACCTGGGGATGCCGGCCGATGCTTCTTGAGATCGAGGACCTGCGGGTCCACTACGGCAAGGTGGAAGCGCTCAAAGGGGTGTCGCTGAACGTGGAGGAGGGCGAGATCGTCTCGCTCATCGGCGGCAACGGCGCGGGCAAGACCACGACGCTTAAGACGATCTCCGGCGTGCGGCCGGTGACCTCGGGGCGCATCGTCTTCGACGGCAACGACATCGTGGGCGAGAAGCCCCACAAGCTGGTCGAGCTCGGGCTGTGCCAAGCGCCCGAGGGCCGGGGCATCTTCCCGGGCATGACCGTGATGGAGAACCTGGAGATGGGCGCCTACGCCCGTCGGGAGCAACGCCGGGGCGACCTCGACCGGGTCTTCGACCTCTTCCCCCGGCTGCAGGAGCGGCGCAAGCAGGCGGGCGGCACCCTGTCGGGCGGCGAGCAGCAGATGCTGGCCATCGGCCGGGCGCTCATGGCGCGGCCCCGGGTGCTGCTGCTCGACGAGCCGTCGATGGGGCTGGCGCCCATGCTCGTGGCCCAGATCTTCTCGATCATCCGGGAGATCAACGAACAGGGCACGACCGTCCTGCTGGTCGAGCAGAACGCCGCCCAGGCGCTGCGGCTCGCCCATCGGGCGTACGTACTGGAGACAGGCCGGGTGGTGAAGTCGGCCAAGGCGTCCGACCTGCTCGACGACGAGTCGGTGAAGGCCGCCTACCTCGGCGGCGACGTCAGCGCGTGACGCCCGCGGCGGCCAGCACGTCCTCCACGTCGGCCACCATGCCGGTGAAGAACGGGCCGAAATCGGCGTAGCGGGCCGAGGCCTCGTCGAAGCGCATCGTGTAGACGCACTCCTTGAGGTCGTCGGGGTGCACGGCGAACAACGTGACGCCCCACTCGTAATCGTCGATGCCCGTGGAGCCGGTGACCAGTTGCAGCACCCGGCCCCGGAAGGTGCGGCCCGACGCGCCGTGCTCGTGCATGAGCCGCTCGCGGTCCTCGTAGGGCAGGGTGAACCAGTTGGCCTCGGCCGCCCGGCGCTTCGACATGGGGTAGAAGCACACGGCCCGCATCCCTTCGGGCGGCAGCTTGGGGTGGAGGCGGGCTTCGAGCATCTGCTCGGGCATGCCCTTGGCGTACTCCGACACCTCGGTGAGCGAGACATAGGAGTCGACCACTTCGAGGCCGGCCTGCTGCAGGGCCGATTGGAAGGTGCGCAGCCGCCACACGTCGGGGCCGAGGGCGAGAAAGCCGATGTCGGCCTTGTGGCCCAACACAGCGAAGGTGACGACCTGGTGGTCGCCGTCGGACGCCTGCTTCACAGCAGTGACGACGGCCTCGGCATCGGCGGCGGCTCCGGCCTTGCAGAACAGGTGCAGGACACCCCAACCGGTCGACGGGGCAAGGGGCTCGATCACGTCGGGCCAGTCTACGAGGCACGATAGAGATCCTCGTGCGGCGGCTCCTCCTCTTCCTCCTCGCGGCTGTGGCCGCGCAGCCCGAATCCGTGCCCGTCGTGTCCATCGACGGCAAGGGCTTCGGCCACGGCGTGGGCATGGCCCAAGACGGCGCCTACTGGATGGGCAAGGGCGGCGCCACCACGCCGCAGATCCTCGGGCACTTCTATCCCGGTACCGCACTGGGCACGGCCTCCGGCGAGGTGCGGGTCGTGGTGCTGCCCCCGGTCGCCGCCAACGAGGCGCTGTTGTCGTTCCCCTCGGGGGGCGAAGTCCGGGATGCCCGTGGGGGCGCGCAGTCGCCCGGCTTCCCGGTCGCCGTCCCCGCGGGCGGTGTCGTACGGGTTCGCTTCGACGGGGCGCGCTACGTGCTGTCGGGCGACGGGCGCCCGGCGGCTTCGTCCACGTCGTCGCGAGCCTCTCGGTCGCAGCCGCTCCCCGACCCGACGTCCACGTCGTCGTCGTCCACCTCGTCGAGCACCACCACCTCGTCGTCGACCTCGACCACCAGTACGACGACCGCGCCCCGGCCCCCGTCGCCGTCGTCGTCCGGATCGGTGTCTTCGTCACGGCCGCTGTGGGCCGTGTCGAGCGGGCTGATCGGTGTGCCCGCGCGAGGCCGCCAGTACCGAGGCGTCATCGAGGCCACGGCGTCGGGCTCGCCGCTGCGGCTGGTCAACCACGTCGACGTGGAGACGTACCTGCGGGGCATGGGCGAGGTGCGTGACCCGTCGTGGCCGCCCGCCTCGCTGCGGGCCCAGGCCATCGCGGCGCGCACCTACGCACTGCGGGCCGCGGGCGAGCTGTGCGACGACCAGCGCTGCCAGGTCTACCTCGGTGCGGCCGCGGAGTACCGAGCCATGGACAAGGCGGTGGCCGACAGCCGCGGGCAGGTACTCGTCCACCAACGCCGCCTCATCGCCGCCGTGTACTCGGCCAACGGCGGGGGCGTGTCGGCGACGCGCGCGGAGGGCTTCGGCACGCCCGACGACGGCGCCCACCCCTACCTGCGGTCGGCGCCGTACGCCACGCAGGACCCCGGCCCGTGGAGCGTGCAGGTGGCGCTGCGCGACGTGGCCGCCCGGCTCGCCTATCCCGGCTCGGTGACCGACGTGCGCGTCGCCCGCACCGGCGCCTCGGGCCGGGCGCTGGAGGTGGTGCTCGACGGCACGGCGGGCCAACAGGTCGTGACCGGGATCGCCTTCGACCGAGCGCTGGGCCTGCGTTCGACGTTGTTCACGCTGCGAGTGGGCACGAGCGACGCGCCTCCGCCGCCTCCGCCGCCCGCCGAGGAAGCGCCGCTGCAGGCGTTCCCCGAACCGGGGCCCGTCGCAGCGGCCGCCCCCGTGCTCGACGTCCCGGCACCCGACGCCGTCGCCGCGCCGCCGTTGCTGGTTCCCGACACCGACCACCGGCGGCCGTTGCTTCCCGCCGCGTTGGCCCTACTGGCCGTACTGTCCGTGGGCCTGCTGTTGGCCGCCTGGGGCATCGCCCGGCGGGCGGGACTATCGGGCGGCGCCCTGCGCTTCTGAGGCCGAGGCCCACGCCTTGCCCATGGCCATCCGTTCGGCCGACGGGGGGTGCGTCTGTGTGACCCGGCGCCACCACGAGGGGGCCAGGTCGGCCAGGTTGTCGGTCGACAGCGACCGGATCATCTCGACGAACGCGTCGGCGTCGCCGGTGACCTCCAGGGCGAAGATGTCGGCTTCCCGTTCGTTGGCCCGGCTCAGCCACGACACGGCCAGGTTGGTGACGGCGCCGGTGGCCCCGAACACCAGGAGGAAGAGCGGCAGCACGGCCGGGTCGCCCGCCGTCTCCACGCCGGCGAAGTCGAGCGCGGCGTCCCACGTGAGGACGAGGTAGAGCCCGAGGAAACTGACGAAGAGGATGGCCAGCTGCATGGGCACCATGCGGCGGATGTGGTGGAGCTTCCAGTGGCCGATCTCGTGCGCGCTCACACTGCGGAGCTGTTCACGAGGGCGGGCCAGGATGGTGTCGAAGAGCACCAGGCGCCGGGTCTTGCCCATGCCGGTGACGAAGGCGTTGTCCTTGCGGGAGCGGCGGCTGGCGTCGGAGACCAGCACCTCGTTGACGTCGGCGTCGGCTTGGCGGGCGAGGGCGAGCAGTTCGGCCTTCAGGTCGGCGTCGTCAAGCGGGGTGAACTTGTTGAAGATCGGCATGATGAGGACCGGCGCCAGCACGCCGATGGCCAGCGAGAGGCCGGCCACCACCAGCCACCCGTAGACCCACCACAGGTCGGTGGCCCGGATCACCGCCCACAGCGGCGTGAAGATCAGGGCGAACAAGACCACGCCGAGGGCGATGCCCTTGAGCTGGTCTGTGACAAAGCCCTTGGCCGTCTGGGTGGAGAACTCCCACCGCTTGTCGTAGTTGAGCTCGCGCCAGGCGTCGAAGGGCAACGAGGCGACGGTGCCGGTGACGGTGATGAGCATGACCGTCACGACGAGACGGCCGACCCAGTTCGTCATGTCGAGGGCGTCGAGCAGGTTGGGCGCCACGTGGAAGCCGACCACCACCAGGTCGACGAGCAGGGCCACCAACTTGCCCGCCGTCGTGACGCGCCGCAGCGGCTTCACGTACGACTTGGCCTTGGCAATCTCGTCGGCCGAGAACCAGTCGTGCGGGTCGGTGTCGACACGCCGCCACGGGCTCAAGCCGGCTCGGTTCTGCACGGCGCCCAACCCTAGGTGCTCCCACCCCCACCCGTTCTGGTCCGTCGATCCGGCGCTGGAGCGCCGGA
>DATLNE010000029.1 GCA_035536915.1 Acidimicrobiales bacterium | reverse complement strand
GTCCAGGCGCCCCTCGACTTCCCGGGCCACGTCGACCGGTGCTGCCGGGTCCTCGTACGCCGTCCACGGCTGCATTGCGATCAGGGCCCGGCGCCGCCCGAGGTCGACGACGAGGTTGCTGGCCACCCGGTCCGCCCACGGGTACAGGTCCGTCGGCGAGGCGAACGGCACGTTGTGCTCGACCGCTCGCCGGGCGACGTCCTGTGTGATGTCCTCGCTCGTCCAGCGGTCCACCCCGCGGGAACGCAGCGCCCACAACAGCCGGCGCGCCACGCTCGGCCACGCTCCCGCGAGGCCCGATGGAATCATGCCCTCGGCGCCCACGAGGGGTGCCATAGACAGAGAGGACTCCCATGAGGTCGAAGCTGTTTCGGCGGTCATCGTTCGTGTTGGCCTGTACCTGTGCCCTCGGCGCTGGGACGAGGGCGATCCCGATGAGTAGTGACGAACCTACGTCACTCGCGGGCTCGTGTGTCACCCAAACGGTCTACGTCGGTAATCCGCCCCTCCAAGTCACAGTGTGCACACCCTGGGTCTAGGCACCTTCGGGAGGCCCGAGCACACGCTGCGACGCACTCCGGAGAAATTTTCTGACACAAACAGATTGTTTCGTCGTAGTCTAGGTTGAGCATGGTGTTGGGTGACGCGTCACCCAACAGAGGCACTAGCGGTTGCAGCGCAGAAGGCGTGGTTTGGCCCCCGCCCCCCGGGGGACCGGACCACCCAGTCAGCGTGATTGCAACATCGGCCGCAGTCGGAAAATGGATGCCACCCCCGTTTCGTAATCCACGTCGCGGGGGTGGCATCTGCCGTTGACCGCTGGAGCAGCGAGCCCGCCCAAGTGACCAGATACCACTCGGACAAGGGTCGTCGACCCCTTACCTGGGATGAGCGCCGGGACCAAATCCTGGCGACCACGGGTTCCGGCTGGGATTACGACGCATGGAATCATGAGCGGGACCGCCGCGTGACTCGGCGTATCGAGGAAGTGAACGAGTTCCTCCGCGTGCAGCTCTTATTGAGTCATCGCCCACTGGCTGGCAGAGCGCTGAGACTGGCCGATGTGCTTCGGTTCGCGAATCGGGCGGCGGTGCACCCGGTAGAGATGTGGCGCCCCTTCGCCGCCGCCGACTACGAGCGGCTGGACCGCAAGCCCCCCGCGACACCCACGTGGCCTAACGGTGGACCGCCCGGCGCGTCTGCGCGCGAGCGCCTTGGCACAGTTCTAGAAACACTTCGCCGCTTTACAGGCGCATCATTGGAGACGGTAGGACGGGAGATCGGTCGCACATTTTCCCACGTACGCAATGTAGAACGAGCTCGATTTGATGTCGCTGTCGCTGACATCGTCCTGATGTCGGACGCGTACTGCGTGTGCGTCTCAACGGTTTTGTTTCTCTCCGAAATAGACGGCTGACCGTCTCGGGAGGCGTGAGTCCGCCACGCTCCCGTCCAATGCGCGGTCTTCATGGGCCGGTTTTGCGCCCGCACGCGTCAATTCGTCCCGGCTCTCGGCCGCCCCCGTCCAGTGCGCGCATGGCTCCGCTGCAGGCGGAAAGGGAGTGCTCCCTACCGGCCCGTCATAGCCGCATCGACCGCTTGGTTCGTACGCCGTAGCCAGGCGAGGTGTCTCATCGCGTCAGGAAGGAGGTGTCCCTCTGAGCAGCGACGCACCACCACGGCCTTGGGACTTCGCTTTGGTGGTCGGCGCCCTCTATCTCCCTCCCCGCATCACCTTGTTCGTATCGCAGAAGCCGACTTCGACGCCCATGGTGAAGTGGTCGACCAATGCGGTGTAGTCACCGATCTTCCACAGCCCGCGGTGTGGCGGGTAGCCGGGGAGGCCCGTGGCTTCGGCTGTGGTGAGCCCGAAGCGGCTGAGGTCGGCCGCTTGGTCGTGGTTCTGATGGAGGTACACCCGAACGGGCGTGGTATTGAGGAGGGCTTCGGTCTTCTTGACCGCGGCGCTCGAGTCGTCGAAGAACGCTCGGAGCTCGGACAGGGCGTGGAGAATGAGGACGTTGCCACTCCCGAATTGGCGTCCCACCTTCCAGCAGTCGAGGAGATAGGCGACCATGGCCTCGTTCTGAAGAGCCTTGTAGCTCTCGTCGATGACGTTGAGCTTCAGGCGGTCGGTGCGCCCGTGCATGAGGGCCTGGCCCCACCCGGCTCCGCAGATCATGGCCAGCTCCAGCGGGATGGGCTGGTCGAGCACGGCCGAGAGGTTCAGCACGACGCCGGCCGAGCTGTCCCAGTCGATGGCCACGTTGGTGGGACCGTCGAACATCCCCTTGTAGTGGTGGTCGAGGAGCATGGCGCAGGCGTCGAGCATCGGGCGGCAACGCACCCGCAGCTCCTCAGGCGAAGTGTCGAGGTCGGCGGCCATGTCGTGGCTGGGATTGGCCAGCGCCGCGCGCAGGTCGAAGAGAGTGGGAGGTGTAAGCCGTCCTCGACTGAGGCGCTCGAGCACATAGCCCAGGACGCGGTTCTCGCTCACGTCCAGCGAGCGGGCGAGCATGACGGAGAGGAGGGCAGCCACGACCGGCGCCTGCTTGCGGGCCAGGTCCTCGGCGCTGAGCGAGTAGCAACCGGGGCCCGGGTCGAGGGGATTGATCCGGGCGGGGCCGCCCGGATGCAGGTCGACCACGGTCAGACCGAGAAGACGGGCCAGTGCAGTCCACTCGCCCTTGGCGTCGAGGATGAACACGAACCGACCGCGGTCGTAAGGGCCCCGCAGGATCGAGGAGCGGAACATGTAGGTCTTGACGAGGGCGGACTTGCCGAACCCGCCCGCGCCGGTGACGAACATGTTGGGGGCAGTAATGAGTCCCTGGCTGTGGGCCTCGAAGAGGTCGAAGAAGAAGCCGCCGCCGCCGCTCAGCCGGTTGAGGCCCATGAAGGCGCCCCGGACCCCCAGCCCGGCCTCGACCGCGAACGGGTAGGCGGCGGCCAGGTGGTAGGTGGTGGTGACGTTGCGAGGCAGGGTGAGCCGTTGTCGGGCAAGGAGGTTCGTGCCCGTCGAGGGCAGCCGTTCCTTACGTTGGCCGTTCCAAATCCGCTCACGTGCCTGGACCTGGGGCGACGTGGTGTCAGTCGCCGCCGGCATCAGCGGCCTCCCCTCGCCCGTTTCGACAGGTCCGCCAACGGCCGTCGGCGAAGGCGAAGGCGAAGGCGAAGGCGCAGATGGTGCTCGACACCACGACACCCCGCTGACGGTGCACGACGGCGGTGGCGAGCCAAAAGGGTGGGGACGCCAGGCCGACGACGTCGCCGGTGGGACGTTGCCGGGCCAGCCGCGCCACGGTGACGGCAGCCAGGGTGGGGATCACAACCTGGGCGACGAGGTCCACCGTCATCGGTGCTCACCCAACGAGGCCGCCCACAAGGTCCCGATCGGGAGCCCGGCCGATCGGAAGCGAACACGCCCAAGCGGCGTCGTGGCGTCCGTCGAGCGCACGGATATCCAGCCCGCACGCAGCGGCCACGTCGATGTAGGCGTTGGAGAGCTCGTCCAGTTCCTCCAGCGTTCGGGCGGACACGTCGATCAGAGCCAGGTAGCGGTACTCGGCGAAGCCCGAGTTCAGTTCCGCCTCCCGGCGGTCGAGGTCGGCTTGGGCCCGCTGCAACTCCAGCGGCACCCGGAAGTCGTGGCGGGCCCGGTTGTGGATGTCGCCCTGCACCCGGACCGCGTCACGGGTGATCTGGCGGCGGCTCGCCCGCGGCGACACCGGCTCCATCACCATCGTGACGGTGCGGGTACCGGCGGTGTCCAGCAGCAGCGGTTCGAGCCAGCGGGGACCGACCTCGAGGGTGGGCCAGCGCGACACCCAGAAGCTGCGGTGCAGAGCGCCGTCCACCCGGACGTGGTCCCAGGCTGTCTCCAAGGCCAACGGAACCGCGTGGACCACAGGCACCAGTCCGGCCCGCACGTCCAGCGGCAGCGACATCCCGCGCCGCCGCACCACCTCGGGGTCGCCGCCCAAGCGCACGGCGTCGGCCAACTCGGCACCGCCGAGCGGGTCGGCGACGACCAGGCCGGCGTCGCGGCAGCGGTCGGCCAGGGAGCGCAGCACGGACAGGGCCACCTCGGTGGCGTCCCGCCGGCCGCCGCCGCGTCGGTACCCTCGCCCCATCCGTCGGGGGTCGACGGTGATGGTGACGCGCAGGTCGTGGCGGGCCACCGCCACCCCCTGGCTGTCGAGCAAGGCCCGGTAGTGCGACGCCGCGGGGGCGTCGGAGTCGACGTTGGACGCGAGCCACGTCAGGTGCTCCGACAGCGGAGCCGGGCAGGACCACTCGTGCCAGGCCAGGCGCACCACCGGCGAGAACTCCCGGGCGAAGGGGGCCAGGACCCGGCTCCCCCAGGCGAAGATGCAGCCGTGCTGGTCGGCCTCGTCGACCAACTGGAACTCCGCTCCCTTCACGTTCAACACGCCGGTGAGGGTCCCCGTCCGCCGGTCTCGAACGAGACCCAGAGGGGCCACGGTGCGCCGTCGGCCCGCCCAGTCGGGACGGTCCAGGGCCAGGATCTCCAGGCCCTCCAGACAGGATGGGAGCGCAACGGTGCCGGTCGTGGTGCCGTCGGCACTCAGCAACGGGAGACGGCAGTACCAGCGGTTCTGGCCGGTGGCTGCACGCCACCCGAAGTGGGCGGCGGTGGGAACCGCCTCGTAGACGGGGCGCCCTCGCCACTGGCCGAAGGCCATGACCGCGGCCGCCGCGGGCACGGCCACGGCAAGGAAAACGCGGGCGGCGGTAGGGGGACCGGCGGTCAGCACCTTGACCGCCACCAGCACGGCAGCGCTGGCCAAGCCGAGTTGCACGACGGTCAGGCCGAAGACGGCCGTGCCTCTGCTGCGGGCAGAGAGCCGGTAGCGCGGCTGGTCGCCCATCCCTCATTCCTCCTCGGGGCGGAACGACCACCCCCCGCCCCCGTGGGCGGAGTCGGGGCTCTCGGCAGATTGGGACTGCGCCACCGCGCGCTTCGTCACGCGGTCCTTCACGGGTTTGGCTCCGGCGGCGGCAACGACAACGGGGGCCGCTGCCGCTGCCCCGCCGGCCGCACCCACCGAACCACCGGCAGCCGTCGCACCGCCCGACCCGGCCTTACTGCCGATACCAGCGGCCTCCGCGCCGCCACCACTGAGGCCGCCGGGAGTTCCCAGCGAGGCCGACGGCAAGTCCGCCAGGGCGGGGTGCTCATCGCCTTTGGCCTGTCCGGGACCGGAGCCGCCACCCGAGCCGCCGCGAAGGGACCGCAGCGTCGTGGCCGTGTGGGCGGCGGTCATGGCCGCCCGGCTCGGCATCCGGGACAAGCCGTGGGCAACGGTGGCCGCCTCCACCACCGGGATCAGTCGCCACACCACGAAGGGGGCGAACACAGCCACGGCCAGGATCGCCCCTCCCGCGATCATCTGGCCCATCGACTGCCCGCCCGGGACCACCCGCTCGGAGTGGGCCTTGAACATGTCGATGCCCAACGCCAGCGCCACCCAGATGGCCAGCTTCGAGACCACCAAGGCGACGACGAGCTCCACCGCCTTGCGCGCCGCGCCCCTCGCTGCCGGCCACACCATGGCCGCAAACGACAACGGCGAGAGCGCGACCACCAGCGTGACCAACGCGGCGCGCACCACCAATTCGGCGTAGATGACCACGGCGGCAACAAAGGCGAACAGCAGGAGCAGGATCGCGGGGATGCCGACGCGCCCCTGGTCAACCACGTAGATCTTGGCGATCGTGGCCAGGGTCGACCCGGAGGGAAGGAGCGACGCGCACACCGCGTCGACAAGTTCGACCATCTGGCCCACCAGCCAGGGGAATCCGAAGATGGCCAGCACGGCTAGCGGCACGTTGCGCAGCGTCCGGCCGATCATGGCCAGCACGTCCCCGGCCACCACGCCCTGGATGACGCCCAGGAAGATGAACAGGACCATGAGCAGCGCGGCGAGCTGGGCCACCCGGTGGTAGGTCCCGCCCTCGCCGACGAACGACCCGACGGTGACCTGAGGACTGGACGAGGTGGTGAGGAACTCCGACACCTCGGTCAAAAGTCGGCCGACGGCGTCGGCGATGCCGGAGCCGATCGCGTCGAGGACGGCGCCCGCCACCCCTGCCGCTGCCCCACCCACCGCGCCCGCCACCGACCCCACGACCTTGACCGCGGCCCCTACCCCGGGGATGGCCTGGACCACGCCGCCCACGTCGGGCACGCACCCCAACGGCGTGCAGGCCGCCTCGACGGGGCTGACCGCGGTCATAGTGAAGGTGAGGACGGCGGCTACCGACACCACCAGCACGGCAACCGGGCGCGGCACGGACACGACCCGGCTCATGTGGCGGGCCGCCAGTCGGCAAACCCGTCGAGGCGGGCTACGAGCGTGTCCACGGTGGAGGGGGCATCCCGCAACAGCGGCGATGGGCCCGGTGTCTCGGCGGTGCGGTCCAGCCGCCAACGGTCGTCCTCCAGCACGAGGCCGACCGTGATGGTCGAGAAGGTGGCCATGGCGTTGCTGTCGACACCGGCCTGGCCGGCCACGAGCATGACCCAAGCGCTCACCTCGGCCCGCGGTGGCGCGTGCGACACGAGCTTGGCGGCGAGCACGCTCTGGCGGTAGACGGGACGGCCCGCCAGCCCTGCCACTTGGCGCTGGAGCGGCACCAGTTCGGTCTCGATGGCCGCGCCGAGCGCCGGCACGTAGGCGCGGGAGGCGACATCGTCCACCACGGCCTTGGCCTCGACCGGTTCGAGCGGGAACAGCTCGGCCATCAAGGTGGCGTAGCGGACGCCTGCCTCGAGGGCGCCGTCCGGCGACGCCGGCTGATCGGCACTGACGGCAGCGGGGGGCACCTGGGGCACCTGGGGCGCCCCGGCATCGGGCGAGGACGAGGCCCCCAGCATCCGGCCGACGACGAGCACGGCGAGGCCGACTCCAAGGGCGATCGCGACGCGGCGAGAGCGAGTCCGGCTCATGCCGTCAGCCGTTGAACATGGAGTTGACGATGGGACCGGCGCTGGCCACCACCAACGCTCCGATGGCACCGCCCAGCACCAGCTGCATCCCCTTGTTGGCACCGCCGTAGCTGCCGAAGTGCTTGCTCAGTCCCCAGGCGCCGCCGCCGGCAATGATGGACGCCAGGCACGCCCACAGGGCGAACTGGCCGCCCCAGTTGAGCCAGCGTTGGATCTTGTCGCCGAAGGCCAGGCCCGTGGCGGTCGGCTCCACCTTCACGTCATCGGCCCACGTCGGCGCGGCCGTCATCAGGACGACCACGAGCCCCAGGGTCGTCGCGCGTAGGCCGCGGGCGACGTAGCGCCTCAGACGGCGCGCGCGGCCGGCGAGCAGGCGTGTCCAGTCGAGCTCCATGACCAGCATCCCTTCTGTCGATGGATGGCGGTTGGGCTCGCCTTGCAAACCCAACTGTGCCGGTACTGGCTCGCTGCGGTCCCGACCGGAAAGGCGGGTTCGACGTTCCGCTCGGCACCCGACCGGGGGCCGTACGGCGGACATGAGGCGCATCGCGACGGTGGTCCTGGGAGCCGTTGTCGTGCTGGCCCCCGCTTCGCACCTCTCCGGCGGCCGCCACGCCACCGAGCAGACGACGCCCGCGCCAGCCGAGTCCGCGACGACGGAGACCGTGCGCGGCGGCTCCTCCCCGGCCGCGTCGACGAAGCTGCTGCGGAACACCGACGGCGCAACGGCCACCGTGGCTCGGCGATGGGTCACGGCGATGTGGACCCGACAGCCGGGCGACGGGCCCTTCGACTGGCTCGACCGGGTGGCGGAGATCACCGATCCCGACCTCGAAGCCGAACTGCGCTCGGCTCGACCCTGGATCGGCGACGCCACCGCCACCGCCACCGTCGAGGTCGGCGGCGTCTACCCCGACGCCCCTGACCCGGCCACGCTCACCGTCACCTGCGTGGTCCACCGGGTCACGGCCGGAGGCCGCCACGACGAAGCCTGCGTCGCCACCGTCACCGTGGCGCCGTCACCGGACGGCCGGCTCGTGGTGGTGGCCGTCCGGTGAAGACCCTCGGCGGTGTCCTGGTGGCAATCGCGGCGGCCGTCCTGGCCATTCCGTTCCTGGTCGTCGGCGCCGTCGGTTCCGGTGCCGGTGCCGCCCCGGCGAGTCCGGCCAGCGCCATGGCGGACGCCGAGATTCCGCCTGTGCTTGTGCCGCACTACCAGGCCGCGCCAGCGTGCACCGGCCTCGCGTGGCAAGTGGTGGCGGCGGTGGGCTGGGTGGAGTCCCGCCACGGCCGCGCCCGACGTGATCCCGCCACCGGCGAGTGGACCGGGATCGACGCCGACACCGGCGCCACCGCCTCGCGAATCGTCGGTCCTGCCCTCGACGGCTCGGCGGGCACTCGAGCCATCCCGGCCACCCCGGAGAGCACCGCGCAGACCGGCGACGCTCGCTGGGACCACGCGGTGGGGCCCATGCAGTTCCTCACCTCGACCTTCGCCGCGTGGGCCACCGACGCCAACGGCGACGGCAAGGCCGATCCCCACAACGCCTACGACGCCATCGCCACCGCCGGCCGTTATCTCTGCGGCGGGAGGGCCGAGCTCGGGCCCCTCGATCGCGCCCTGCGCCGCTACAACAACTCGGCCGCCTACGTGGCCGAGGTCGAAACCAAGGCAATCGCCTATGGGATGACGCCGTGGGGAGGTGCCCCCCTCGGCACCGGGGCACCGTCCGTGGCCGGTGTCGTGTGGGCGGGCGTCGATCTCGCCGCGGTCCTCGAGTTCGCGCTGTCGCAGTTGGGCGAGCCCTACGAATGGGGCGCCGAGGGTCCCCACCGCTGGGACTGCTCGGGACTGACCCAGGCCGCCTACGCCGCGGTGGGCATCGACATCGGGCGAACCACAGTGCAGCAGGTGCACGCCGGCAGGGAAGTGGCCTGGCCGGATGAGCCGCTCCGTCCCGGCGATCTTGTGTTCACTCCGCGTGGGGACCGACCCAGCGGGCACGTCGGGCTCGCCCTCGACGCCCGGCACTGGGTCGTGGCCCCCCGCACCGGAGACGTCGTGCGCATCGCCACCATTCCAAGCACCGTCGACACGGTGCGCCGAATCGTCGAGTCGTAGGGGGTTCCCGCTGTGGCAAAACCACGCCGCGGCGACCGGGGTGGCCAGCTGGCGCTTCCGTTCCCCGAGGCCGCGTCCCCCCGTGCTCAGCCTCGCGTCGACGCCGGGCCGCTGGTCGCCCTCCACGGCGCGGTCCGACTCCTCCTCGGTGTCGCCGAGGGGCGGGTTGTCCCCTCGGATGAAGCCCTCGACGCCGTCCGGCACTCCCTCGACGTCCTCGCCGCCCACCGGCCGCGGGGCCGCCTGGGCCACGTCGTGCGCCGCTACCGGGCGAAGCCCCTGACCGACGTGTGCTGGGGCGAGCTGGTCGACGAACTCGCCTTCGTGCTCAGCCTCGCCCCCGACGGACCGCCCGACCCCGTACCGACCCGATTACGGAGGACCCGATGACCGCACCGCAGCTTCTGCCCGTTCCCGACGCCTTGCCGGCTCCCGAGAACGACGTGGGCGTGGTGGCCGGAGCCGACATCCTCGACGCGCTAGCCGACCACCACCACACGAGCGGCGACGAGGACGGGGGCGAGGTGCCCACGGGCATTCCCGTCCTCGACGGATCCGGCGGCGGGCTGGCCTTGGGTACCGCCACGATCGCCGTCGACCGGCCGGGCAGTCGCGGGCCCACCCGACTACTTCTGCGAGCGGCGCTGCACGCCGCCGGCCGGGAGCGGCCCACGCTCTTCTGCGCGCTCGACCTGCCCCGGCTCTCCTTCGCCCGTGCCCTGGCCGCTGCCGTCACCGAGGTCGACGAGCACCGACGAGTCTCCGAGCGGGCCCTTGACGAAGAGGCCCTGCGCGCCGCAGCCACGGAGCTGCGGCGACGGCCGCTGTTCGTGGTGGCGGGCGAAACCCTCACCACCTTCGACCTCCTGGCCATGGCCGACGCCAAGCTCGTCGAGTTCGTCGTCGTCGACAACTACGGCCTGCTGCTCCCCGACGGGTCGGCCTCCGACCTCAAGCGATGCGCCGTCGACCTGCACGCGGCCGTCCTCGCCTCAATCACCCTCGCGGGCGGCGGCGATGGAGCGCTCGATGTCCGAGCGTTGGGACCCGGCCTCGTCTCGGGGGCGGACACCGTCGTCGCCCCCGAATCCGACGACTGGCGTGTGCTCGTGACGCGGACCCACCCCGGCATCGACTGAGGCGTCCACCGCTCGTCTTGCCGCGGGTCCGGAGAGCCCGGACCCTTCTGCCGAATTCCTTGTTGACCGGCTCGCAAACTGCGGCACCTTGCCACCCCGCCGGCCGCCGCGCCGTCAATCACTGCACGACCGCTTCGCCCCAGCTTCTGCCGTCACGCGGTCCCGCCGGTACGTCGGCAATGGCAAGGTCACGAGTCCGGGTGGGCACCCAACGACGCCACGCTGTCGCGTCAGATCAGGTAGGCGACTGAGACCGAGATCGGGAGCGCCGCGACCGCTACAAGGATTCGTGTCCCTCGGGTCGATGCGAAGCGGCTGCCTGTGGCGAGGTCGTAGCCAGGAAACGTCAGGAAGAACCACCCCAGGAACCCGACATTGCGCACGCCTTCGGCAAGCTCGTGTTCGCGGCTGCCGAGCGCGTCGCCGAGCCGGTCACCGCAGAACGTCGTGACGACGGAGAACACGACCACGGCCACGACGCGGAGGAGGACGCGTCTCGGGGCGAGTCGGCTGACGTGTGGGCGTCCTTCGCGAGGCAGCGACCAGTCGGCGAAATGTGTCCCCCCGTCCACGGCCCGACCCTAGCGGAAGCCATGTCACAGGGCGACGACGCCAGGCCGAAACCGCGGCACTGCCTCGGGCCGCGCCCACTTGTCGAGGTACGGGCGCGGCGCGGCTCAGATCAGGTAGCTGACGAGAACCATGATCGGGAACGTGCAGACGGCGATCAAGGCCCATGTGCCAGCCGTTCGATAGGTGGGCTCGCCCGCTGGGCCTTCGAACTCGGCGAACAGTGCGAAGAACGCCAGGACTCTCACGCCGCGAACCTCCCTCCGCGAGCCAGTGGTCCCGGTCGCCGAGGGCGTCTCGAGCCTGTCCCCGCCGAAGGACACCCCTGCGTACAGAAGGCCGATTACCGCGAGCCACCGGGCGAGGCGCTGTCGCCCCGTTTGAGGGTCGGGCTTCACGTCGTCTCAGCGTTGTCGGCGCAGCGCAGCTCCGGTCTCCCCCGTCTGGGCACGGCGGCGGATGAGCACCAGCAGAGCGATGCCAACGCCCACCGCAATCGGGACTCCCACAATCAACTGGGTAACCAGGGACCAGTCGTCGGGCAACAACAACGACACCACGAGCACGACAACGAGGTTGACCGCGAAGTAGTGCCCGGGGAGTGCAGGTTGTTTACGTTCAGGCAACGGCGGCAGTTGTCCTCCGAGAGGTGCCGTGCCGATGCAGGCGGGGGACTGCCGTATCGGCTACCGGCGTTCTTATATGGCGTAGTGACGACCGTACTGGGGGCCTGTCCGCTGGGGCTCATGTGTAACCGCAACAGGTCCGCCGACCGCTGCCGCCCGGTGAGGCAAGAAGCGCAACGCTCACGCTCCCCGTACGGTGTCGGCGAACAGGATCGTGGCCGCACCTAGTCCACTAAGGCAGCCGGCACGTTGCGTCGAACCGAGCGACACCGAATCGGGTGCGCCGCGAGGGGGCCGACGCGGGACGGCCGCACCTCGCGACGCACGCGCAGATGGTGACGCACTCCACCGGACATCGCTCGGCGGGCGTCCATAAGCCCCCCGCTGCGCACCGCGAGGACGGTGTGTACCGCTCGGCCACGGAAGGGCCGCGCCCGGTCGAGTCACCTTCGGCAGACGCGACCCTGCTCGTCACCTGAGACCTGGCACGGCGGCGAGAGCAGGGCCGCATACGAGGGGCTCGTGGCGCCCTGCGTGTGTCGTCCTTTAAACGCACCTGCCGCCTCGCGCGGCACGTGCGTTTAGGCAAGGGATCGCGACCACAGCCCGACGGGTTCACCTCGCGCATCACTGCTCCGCTCCGAACAAGGTCCGATGCAACGGGGTCGCTGATGCGACCCCCGTTTCATCAGTCATGGGGGACGGCTCGGAGAAGCTCGTTGCGCAACCGGGCAATCTCGGGCGCGACCTCCTCGCCTCTCGCCGCCACCGCCCGTTCGTAGGCTTCGTACACGTCAAGGGCCCGGCGACGTTCTCCGCTCGCGGTCCACGCCTGCATCGACAACTCCGTCAACTGCTCGTGCAGGGGAATGACTCGCAGGCCCACGCCGGCGGCCTCGACGGCCCCACGCATGTCGCCGGCCTGGAGCCGCAGTTGTGCCAAGTCGAGGATCATGTCGACGACGTCCACCGACATGTCGGAGACGAGGTCGTCGGCCCAGAGCCACGGGCTGCCCTCGAAGGGGATGCCGCGCACCAGTTCGAGGCCCTCGGCCAGCACGGCGGCGCGCTCGTCCGGTCCCAGTTGCCTGGCGTAGGCGATTCGGGCACGCAACAGGTCGACGTCGGTTACCACCAGCGGGTCCAGTTCGAGTTCCTGCTGTCGGTGCGGAATCCACTGCTCGTTCGGTGGATCACCGGCCACGTTGCGCAGGAGGATGCGCGCCGAGGTGATGACGTTGCGGATGCTGCGCGGGTCGATGGCCCGCCCCGACCACAGGGCGTCGATCGCTCGCGTGCGGGTGGCGCGGCCCCGATTGGTAGCAAGCCACGCCACCAGTTCCAACGGCTGGTTGCGGTCCACCGGCTGCGGGACCCTGCTGCTGTCCACGATGTCGACTGGGCCCAGCACGCGCACCATGGCCTGCCATTCCGGCTCTCGGGCGGCGGCCGGTGGCGGGTCCGGCTGTACGTGACCGACGTGCCCGTTCGGCGAGGTCGCCACCGGCTCTACCACCGCGACGTCGACCGGCGCGGCGTCGGCCTCAGCCAGGTACCCGGCCAGTTCCTTCAGTTCTTCGGCGGCGATCCCGACCGGTCGGACCCGCACACCGAGCGGGTTCAGACGCCACCAACCCGGCGGCTCGTCCGCGGCCAGCGTCCAACGGGGCGCCGTCCCGGCCTTGACTACGGCAGCACCCCTGCCGCCCTCAACGCCGAGCGACGTCAGGCGTTCGTCCTCCTCCGGGGAAAGATCGCCGGCGGCCACGATCACCACCGCCGGCTCCCAGCCCTCCTCGGGCACGAGGCCGCGGAGGCGGAACGACGACCCCGCCGCCTCGGCGTCGACCGCTTCGGCAACAGGCCCGGCGGTCGACTCGGCCTCGCTCAACACGGCATCGACCGAGCGGCCCACCACCAGCCGGAGCCTGTCCTGCGTGTCGAGGCCGAGCGGGTCGAAGCCGTAGGTCAGTACCCGGCAGTACGCGGCCGCGGGCGACACGACCAGGGTGGCGGTCAGGGCCCGGGCGATCTGACGCACCGCCTCCGGGTTACCGTCCAGGCCCAGGATTCCGAGCGCCTCCAGGTCGACGAACAGCTCGGCCTCGTCGTCGGTGGTGCCCATCTGCACGAGTGCCGGGCAGGGAACCAGTGCGGTCCCGTCATCCGTAAGAGGAGCGTCGGCGGTCAGGGTCCAGATCGTTCCGCCCGCGCGCGCCTCCCACGGCACATAGGCCGTCTCGACGGGTTCCGCCAGGAACACCTCGATACGGCTGTCCTCGGGGTGACGCAGGATCACCTGGGGCACCGGTTCCGACGTCTGACGCGCGCTCTCTCTCGGTACCCTATGGCCGCTTCGCCGAGAACGGTTCCCTCGATCGAGTTCGGCTTTGGTCGCCAGGTGGCGCAGCGCGGCGTCAAGCCGAGCGAGGCCGGAGACATCAGCGTTGCCTCGCACTGCACGCGCCATCGGCTCAACGGTCGGGTCGGGCGGTGCGAACCCTTGCCCGGCCCGCGTGCGGCGAAGCTGCCGAGCGCGGCGGAGGCGCCTCCAGATCAACGCCCACGTTGCAAGCGCAGTGGCCCCGAGCAGTCCCGGTCGGAGCGCTCTCCCCGGTACGAACCCGTCAGCCTCGTCCTCACTCGGTTTTGGCCGCGACTCCCCCGCCGGCTGACCTTGCGATCCAGCTGCGGCCTCTTCGCGAGGAGGTGGCGACGGAGGAGCAGGCGTTGCTCCCGACTTGCCGACCACGCCGTCACCCGACGCGTCACGCGAATCGTGATCTTCGGCGGCCGCGCCCGAGAAGGTGGAAGGCGTGGCAGACGTGGGCGGCACAGGGGACTCTGGCGGCTCCGGAGCAGTAGTCGTAGTCGTAGCGGCGAATGCTTCGTTGGCCGCCGTAACGCTGTTGCTATCCGGTGGACTCGGCGCTACGTCGCAGAGCGCGGCGTCAGTGCCATACGACTCCTGCTCCGCCATGGTTGGGCGCGGAGGCTGCTCTGAAGGGGTTGGGATGGGTGCTCCCACCTCCGGGGAAACCTTGATGGGCTTTAGCAGAGTCCACCCTGGGTGCACCCTGTCGGGATCGACATACTTCCCGCCGTATGACGGCTGGGGTCGCCCCAGGTTCCGATCGACGATGGCGTCCGTGACTTCAGCGATCCGCAGTCGGCTCGCGCCCGGCAGCAGATCCTCGGCGATCTTCCACGGGTACTCGCCCGGCCGTACCGTGTGAAGTTCCCACCCCGCAGGAACATCGGCGTTGGGGGGAGGCTGTGGCTCCGATGCGAGCGCCGCGCTTGAGCGTCCCTCGATTGCGACTACCGGGGCCTGATCGGGAACCGCGGCACTCAGGGGCATCTGTCGAAGGGAGGCAAATACCACTGCGGCCGCGGCGACGATGGGCCGAGCCACGGGTCGAATCGGCCGGAGAACGGAAGGCGTGCGCCTCCATCCAGCCACCCACGAGAGGGCCTCGTATGCCACCGCGAGGACCACCCATGCGATCGCGACCCAGAACATCGTGGTGAGCCCGTGCAGCACCCCCTCGTCCGTAACTACGGCCCGCCCGGCGAGTATGTCCTGTGCGTGGTCCAGGCTCGGAGGCGAGTGCGGGCCACCAGCGTTCGCCACGACCCAGGCGGGGACTGCACCGAGGACCAAGATGGCCGTCGCCAGCGTTCCGATCGCTCTACGGGTCGACGGCCGGATGCTCACGGCGCCGCCTCGGTGACCCCACGGATGGGCTCGGCGACACCGGTGGCACGAATGTTCTTGCCCTGAAACCCGAAGACAGCGAGCAGGCGGGGCCGCCCGAACCCCCGAACTTCGACTGTGACGCGCTCCGCCGTGGCGGTGACAGTTCCGCTCCATCCTGCGTGAGTCAGGTACCGCTCGGCGGCGGCCTTCGCGGCCTCCGGATCTAGCTCCAACCGTCCCGCCCGGTGCGCGGCTGGCGAAATCTCATCCGCCCCGCCACGAGCCGCTGCGTGGGCAACTGCAAACGCGCGGCCCCTGTCAGCGAGGAGGAGAGTCGGGTCAAGCACAAAGCCGGCAATGAGGAACACCAACGGAAGGACCAGCAGCACGACAATGACGATCGACCCCTCTTCGCTGTCCCTCGAACGTGCCATTACACCGCCTGGTACTGACTGATCTGCTCGGTAAACGAAGCGGCGAGGCGTTTGGTCCCTGGAACGCCTAAGAGACCCAGGTCGCTCACCCGAACGTCGCAGGTCACAGAGACGCCGACAGAGCCGCCGGGTACGAAGTTCTCGGTATGCACCACCACGTCAAGGTCCGTGCACACCAATCCACGATCGGTGACCGTTCGGCGCGCGGCCTCGGCGGCAGCCTCGTGCGCCCGCTCCGGGCTCACGACCGATGCCGATCGGGCTGCTATCCGCGCCGCATCGTCGACCTCGAGCCTCCCGGTTCCGACACGACCGACGAAGACGACGTAGATGAGCCCCAACACGATGACGGGAAAGGCCAAGACCAGCTCGATTCCCGCTGATCCTTCCTCGGTTCTCACCGCTCAGTCTCCGAGCGGAACCGTTCAACGACGGCCTCTGCGCTACCCCCCACATCGAGTGAGACAAAGGGCACCAGGCGAACGGCCTGTCCCCGGACGTCGACTCGCACGTACTCACCGGCGACAGCAACAGACGCAGTGGGGTTGCGAAGCATTCGCGATGCCTGCTGCTCGACGAACGCCAGCGCGACGACTTCGCCTTCCGCCGGCGGCACCTCGGGGTAGCTGGCCGCTACCGCTCCCTGTCGCGCCGCGACCTTCGCCGCGGTGTTGGCGTGGTACCAGAGGCCGAACTGCAACAGCGTGGGCACCACCACGATCAGAATGAACGGCATGACGAGGGTGCCCTCGATCAGCGCCGAGCCTTCCTCGTTCCGGCGCACGATGCGCTGCCTCACTCGGTCGGGGTGCTCTCTGCCTTCGTCTTCATCTTCAACACGAAGATCCCGGCGACCACGATCACACCGGCTGCGATCAAGGCGTACCAGAGCACGTTGTCGATAGCGCCACGTTCGTCCCGCTCCATGCCAGCGATGCGGTCCGCGATCATCCGTACAAACAACATCGCTAGCCCCAGGGGCATCATCGCTTTCCTCCTCCTGACCGCTGCCAACTTCCCATTTCGTAACCTCCACGCTCAGTTCAGATCGCCTGCGCCTGCGTCACGGCTGGAATGGCCAGGAACGCGACCACCGGGAAGAGGACCATGGCGACTAGCGCCACGTCCATATCCTCCAGAGCCTTGCTGCTGCGCTCCTTCGCCGTCGCGACTACGCCGTCCTGCATCGACTGCGCCTTGGAGATCAGCGCGTCGGCAATTCCTGCTCCGCTCTCGCCACCAGCGGCGAGCGTTGCGGCAATGGACCGCAGATCGTCGCTTCCCAGCTCTTGACCGAGGCGGTCGAGGTGATCCGCGATGTCCTCTTGGAGGGCCCACGCCTCCCAGTGCGCCGCGCGGAGCTCGGCGAATGCCCAACCGCTCCCGGAGCTCGCCGCGTCCTCGACGGCTTGCTCACGCGACCTGCCGGACTTCATGGACGAGGCCGCGGCGTAGAGGAATGAGATGAGCGCGTATCGAAGCGACTCGCGCCGCTGAGCAGCCCGCGTTTTGAGGGTCCGACTCGGATAGGCGAAGCCCAGGAGGCCCAGGGCAGGACTGGTCCAGACCGGCAGCAGCAGCGAGAGCGGCGTACCCAAGGCGAACGCCAGTGCCGCCAAAGTCGGGAGTGCCAGCACGCCTACAGCGAATCCAAGGAACCGTCGCGACAGGTGCTGCTCGATCGTTTCCTCCACCAAGCGAAGGTCGACGGAGAAACGGCGCTGGACGCGGATCGGCAGGCCGAGCGCGTCACCCACGCGGCGGACGGCTCGTTCTGCTCCACGGAGGGAAGGCCCTGTCTCGTTGCTCGCGGACCCTTCGATGATGGCCAGCGCGCGAGCCAGTGGCGGCAGGGGCGGTGTCACCGCATCCTTCAGATAGAAGAATCCGACACCTAGCAGCGCAAGGACGGTCGCCGCCCCGATCGTGCCCGACGCCGCCGCCCAGTCAATGAAATGGAGCGATCCCCTGACAAGCACCGCAACCAGCGCGAGTGCACCGGTCACAAGTCCGATCGGCGCCAAAGCGATGGACATCTGTGGGCCTCGTAATGGGGGTTCCACCGTTCCCAGCACCCGCTCCGGTTCGACTGGCCGAGCGATCGACCCGACGACTCCGACCCCGGCGACGAACCACGCCACCAAGCCGGCAAGCACGACTTGGCCGATGAGGGTGCTGTAGAACCGCGCCAAGTCAGGGCTCGCGACCGCGAGGTAGACCGCCAGCGCAGCGAAGATCCCAGACGCCCAGGCGATGGACCTGCGGGGCTTGGCCTGCACGGCGTCGAACTCGGCCTCCATCGCGGCGGTCCGTCGCATTGCTGCCGCCAGGATGCCGAGGACCTCAGCGAGGTTCTCCCCCTGTCCTTCCGCTGCCCTGATGAGGTTGAGGATGACCACGTCTCCATCCCGGTCCCCGAGGGCGACGCCGAGCCTTTCGAGAGCGACGGCAGGCCCCGCGTGTTCCCGCCGCGCTTCCGCCTCGAGCAGGAGCGGCCGTATCCGAGGCGGCGCCGCCATGGCGGCACGCGGCAGTGCCTCCTCGATCGAGTGCCCCGCCCGCGTCAAGTCGCGGAGCGTCTCCGCCCACGACGCTATGGCGAGCTTCATCTCTCGCTGTTCTAGAGATTCACGGCGTCGGCGCGCCGCCGTCTCCATTCGCCGCATCGCCACCCAAGCGGCAGCCGCCGCAACAGGCCATCTCGTGACCACGCCAGCGGCGGTGGCAAGGCTCGCCGAGCGGAGAGCGTCGGGTCCCAGGCGAGGCAGCCGAATCCGTCCAGTGATTGCCCGGATGCGGGACGGCAGGAGACCCTGCGACGTGGTCAACGCCAACCCGATCACGAGTCCGAACGACGCTCCGACAAGCGCTTGCGCCGTCACCGCGCTGCCCCGACCTTCGGCGACCGTGCGTCCTCGACGTACCCGACAGCCTCAAGCCTCGACTTCGTGGATTCCTGGAGCATCGTGGTCGTACGAGCTGCTTCTCCATTCGAGTCAGGGGCGAAAATCTCCCCGGTGACGACGTGTTGGCCTTCGGCCCGCACGACCTCGCGAATGGATGAAACGACACGGCGCCCCGAGGGCAGGCGAACGAGATGCACGCTGAGGTCAATCCCGGCGGCCGCCATGTAGACCGCCCTCGACGGGTCCAGCGAGTGCCGGTGAGAGTCCAGGGCAAGTGCCGCAATCCGCGTGAAGACCTCGGCTGATGAGTTTGCGTGGATGGTGGACATGCAGGACGCGCCGCACGTGTACGCCTTGAGTAGCGGCACCACCCCGTCGTCGAGCGCCTCGCCGAGGATCAGCCACTTCGCGGCCATCCGCATCGCTCGGTTGAGAAGCACCGAGCACGACTCGTCGCCGACACCCTCAACGTTCATGTCGCTGGCTTCCATCGCCGTCATGTCGGGATGGAAGTCCGGGAAGAGGTCAAGATCGAGTTCGAAGGAGTTTTCGACGGTGACGATTCGATGGAGCGGCGAAATCGCGTTGCAGCACGCCCGAAGAAGCGTCGTCTTGCCGGTGTTCTGTCCTCCACTGATGAGGATGTTCATCTCCGCACGGACGGCGGCGCGGAGGAACTCGGCCACCTCGACGGTGAGCATTGGCTGGTCGGCCGTCACGAGTTCGTCGAGGCTGGGGCACAGGAAGTGGTGGCAGCGAATCCAGACCTCGGGTTTCTTGGTGCGCCACCCAATCGCGGTGCAGCGGCTTCCCTCCGGGAGCCGGAACGTCGTGTACGGGTGCGTGCTGTCGAACCGCCTGCCGGCGATGACGGCTTGACGACGTACCCATGTCGTCAACTCGTGCGGACTGGCCACGATCGGAGGGAGCTCCTCCTTCGTACCGTCGACCAGGTCGAGGAATACCGGGCCTGCGCCGGCGACGTGGACGTTGACTACGTCGTGCCGGCTGAGGATGGCCTCGAACGGGCCGAGCCCGAACAGCCAATCAAAGATGGCCTCCGTGACACCGGCCTCCTCCTCCTCCCGAAGTTGCGGTTCGCCGCGCTGGTGCCGAGCGTCTGCGAACTCATTGAGAACGCCCTTGATGACCTCGCGGGCGATCCGCTCCACTTCGACCCGCCCGAGTTTGGCGCCGCTCTCACGCTCCCGCGCCCCGCGCCGATCACCGAGGCGCATTCCTGCGGTCATTCGCAGCTCGGCTAGTTGAGCCGTCGGTACGTTGTGCTTCCGCGGCCCGTCGGTTCTCATCCCACGATCCTTCGGCCGCCGTCGCCTGTTAGGCCGTCGGCGGCGCTGAGGTCGTCCGCGGATCGACGCACGTCGTGCTCGTCGTCTCCACGCAGAGCACGCGCGAGGCTTCGAGCGTCCTTCATCAGCTCGGTACCGCGGCCTTGGTCTCGTCCGTAGAGCACATCGACCCCCTGCACGTCGAAGGCCAGCGTCCCAAGCAGCGGAAGTCCCACCATCCGGGCAAAGTCGTCGGCGCCGTAGGGGCCGGCATCAACCACGACCAATCTCGATCGCTCGACGACCTCCGGAACGGCCGCCTCTATGGCGCGAAGGCGGTCCTTCAGGTGAGCGACTCCTTCAGGCCCCGGTCGGGCGACCCACACGACCACCCGGCTGGCTGCTGCGAGCGGCAGCGCTGGCGACCTCGGCGACAGACGCCCCAAGTCGACAAGCACCGAGGTCGGCGCGGAAGCTAGGTGGGCTGCGAGTCGGTCGGCCAACGCTCGGAGCGCGGCAGTTGCCTGAGCTTCCGACGCTGGCGCCGCAAGGAGTTGGAGATGCTCACGCAGCGACTGCGTGTGGGCCATGAGGACAGTGGCATCGACGACGTGCCTGGCGGCCGGGGCGAGCGTTTCGAGGCCAGTCGCCTTGCGTTCCAAGCGCGCCGCCAAGTCGCCGCCCGCCGGGTCCGCCTCTACTACCAGCACAGGGGCGTTGTCCGCACTCGCGGGCACCCCCTGCCGAGTGCGAATGAAGCGGCGAGTCGGCCTCCCCGTGGAGTCCGGGCGCGCCATCCCGACGGCGATAGCCAAGCACGCCGTCGTGGCGCCGGGGGAATGTTTCGCGGAGGCGAATGAAGCGCAGATGGCCATTTTTCACACGGACCCGACGACTGCCAGCGAGATTCGACCGGCCGCTGCTCCGGCGGCCACGGCGGCCGACTTGTCCACTGGGACGACAAGTGACACCACGATGCCGCCTTGGCCACGTTCGGTTTCCCGAGCCACCGACCGCACCCGCGCGTCAGGAACCAGGGTGGACGGCTCTTCGGGCCTGGACGCGCTTGCCGTGCGCGCCTCCACGACTCGCACCCGGTCGCCGGCACGCAGTTCGATCGGGTACATCCCTGGCTTCAATGCAATGCCCACGACCGCCTCGTTTGCACCCAACGCGGCTGGCGCTTCGTCGAGAGCGTCCCACGCAAGGGTGGTGCCCGGGACGAGCGTTACCTTGGCGACCTTGCCGACGACTTTCGTGCGGTCGCGGGCCGCGACCGGGTCGATGCCCTGATCCTCCGGCAGCTTGACCTCGCGAACATCACTTGCCTGGATGACCTGCCCCGCGGCGACGGGCCGGGCCACGGCCAGGACCGGGTGGCGCTCACCGATGCGGGTGAACACGATGACCCCCGCTATCACGAGTGCGAGCACGATCACCCCCCTCAAGCCGATGCCGTAGTAGTTGACCGAACGGCTGGTCCCCTCCACCGCGGCGTCATTGCTCGCCCGACGACGCGCGAGTTCTTCGACCCTGGCCAACCTCTACGCTCCGTTCCTCGTGTTGACGGCTTGGATTTCGCCGACGCGAACGTCAACGGACTCGCCCGTCCGCGACACCCCAGCGAGCGGACCCCCACCGGGCGCACCAGTGACTGACCAACTGATGGCCCAGTGCACCGTGACCTTCAGGGCAAAAACGTCGCCGGGTTGACCTGCCGAACTATGCCGGTAGACGTAGGAACAGCTGGTGTCCTGATCCGCTTCGGACTTTGCCGGGTCGTAGGGCACGCCCGGACCAACGCACTCGACCGTGCCTCCGTCGCCCATTGTCCAAGTGACACCCGTGGGCGTAGCGGCCACCGTCACCGAGAGCCCCGGTACGGACGCCGTGGCCGACGCCGGTCGCCACGCCGACTGGTCCACCCAAAGCAGCGATCGGAAGTTCACGGTTTGCTGTCCCGGTGGGTTCAACGTGGGCCTCAGGCTCGGCATGACGAGTCGAGCTCGGGCTTCGTTGCGGAGATCCTCGGCCGACTTCGGCTTGCTGTAGACCATCCCGCCCGTGTGCCCGCCATCACCGTCAACGCAGTCGTAGTCGAACCACTGGCCCGTGCCGTCTACGACGATCGGTGTGCCGTCGGGCGAATAGACGACGGTTCCCGGAGGCAGGTTTGCAGGCTTGTACGTGCATTGCACCGTGGACGGTGATCCGCCTCCTCCCGACTGCTGCGACCCGTCGGAGCGTGCGATCACGTCACATACGGTTCTTCCGCATTCCACGCCGCCGCCGCGCTCAGCAGCGGCGGGCGACGCAGTCGCCAGGAGTACAACCGCCAACCACAAGGGCACGGAGATCGCTAGATGGCGCATTCGCCCTCCAGTTCGACATCGGCCACCTTCCAAACGCCTGCCACGCGTTCGAGACGAACAACCTTCAGCTCGCGCTTGTCGTCAGCGGAGTCGATCACGGTGTTGTCGTCCGCGTCATAGGTCTCGCCTGCGTCGAACATGCAGTCCCGGATCGTCGCCTTGTCGCCATCGACCGTGATCTCGGGGTCGGGATCGTGCTCTACCGGCGGGCCTCGGAAGAAGACTCCGCGTGGCCGCTGATTGCTGAAGTAGTGCAGTAGCTCGTTGTACTGCTGGCCTGTGGCGTGGAGGCCCACCTTCGTATCGAAGTCAGCCCGGTCGAACACCCTGCTGACTTCCGTGCCGAAATCGATGTACGCCCGATAGAAATCCCGGTACGTGTTGAACGCCACAACCCGCTCGTCATCCGGGACCGATACGACCGTGGACGTTGGGCCCGCCGTCGACGTGGTGGTCGGGGGAGATGCCGAGGACGGCGATCGGTCGGCTCGGCAGCCGGCAGACCCCAAGACCACGAGGAGCACGCTCGCGGTTGCGAGGCATCGGAACGTTCCTTGGCGACCCACAAGGGGGAGCCGTCTGAATCGGACCACTAACCCCTCCAAGCCCGCGAGGGGGATAACCGTCGCCGCCGCAGCTACCCCCAGCTGCCTTCTGCTCATTGCGTTTACACGTGTACCACGCTCCGTGAGAAATTCCAACCGTTTCCTGTGGAAATGTCCCATTTGCGGGCGCTGTTGCGCTGTCGCCGTTTGCTCCATGTCCCAGTACGGGCTTCGACGCTCCGTGATCGGAACCGCCGGTGCCGGTCGGGCACAGGCCATCGCCGTCCGTGCGCGCTCCACCTTCCCGCTGGCGGGGAACCTCGGTGAGTGGAAGTCGGGATGGGTCATGCCGTTTGAGCCTCCTCATCGTCATCGGGGTGGGAGCCGCCGTCACCAGCTCGTTCGATCGGTCTCGCCCGTGGAACCGGTAGCCGCGTCGGACCCGGGCCGCGCTCGCGATTTTCCAAACGAGCAAAGTCCACGACCTTTCCGCTTGGCCGCACCGCGGGGGCGGCGGTGGCGAGAGTGCCCCGTACCTCCCAACCCAGCCCCGCCGCCCACGCCTCCACGCTTTCCAGGGTGAGTTGAAAGCGTCGGCCATGGTCGTGTCGCACCAGGGTTCCCTGGACGGCCAGGTCCGATAGCTGACGGAGGTTGAGGCCGGTGATACTGGCGATGACACGCGCGTCGATGAGTGGCCCGGGGTCGACGGCCATGGGCCGCCGTGCCGCCAAGACGGCCTCGACGGAAGCCTTGGTGACGTGGAGCGCCCCGAAGGCATCACGCTCCTCGTCGGCAACCAGCTGTCCCGTCCTCACCAGCCGCTGCGCGGTGCCGAAGGCGACCCCGAGCCGGTTCGCCGCCGCGCTCACGCGCATTGACCGTCCGAACAGGGCCGAAAGCCGAGCGAACTCGGCGCGCACCGCGGCAGCTTCCTCGGGGGTCAGGACCAGCTCGGCGGGCGGCGGGCCCTCCGCAGTTCGGGCCAGCCCAAGACGCCGGAGGCTCCGGTAGGCGCGGTAGTACCCGCAGCCCAGTTCATCGGCCAGGTCCCGCAGCAGGACACGTCCCGCCAACCGGTCGCGCACCGCCTCCACGTCGGCCAGCCGCGCTCGACGGCGGGTGTTGCCGAACCGGTCGGTGTCGGTGACCGACGGAACGACCTGATCGCGCATCCATCGTCGGGCGGTTCGCTCGGCGATGCCGACCTCGGCCGCTACTCGGACCGCGTCGCACCACGGGTTGTCGCCGTCACCGGGCTCCACCTGCCAGCCCGCTTCCGCCAGGACCGCATCGACATGGGCGGCCCGGCCGGACAGCGGATTGGCGCGACGCCACCTGATGCGACCCTCGGTCGGCACCATCAGGCTGCTCATCTGCCTGGTGATGTGGACCTCGAGCGCCCGGGCGATCTCCGTCAGCGGCCCCAACGTCGGATGGTCGAGGGTGTAGACGCGCGCGAAGACGTCGTCGCCGGCCTTGTGGCCCATGAACCGCCGCTTGGCCAGCTCGTCGAGGTCGGCGTCCCACGCCAGGTCGGTGGCCAACGACTTGCGGAGGTCGTGGGGCACAACGGCGAAGCCCGCGCTCTCCAGATCCGACCCCTCCTGTCGCAGGGCGTTCTCCAGCGCGCTGCGGAAGGCCGCCTGGCCGGCCCCCTCTCGACCGATCCAGGGAACCAGGCGGGCGTTCAGATCAACTTCGCCGGTGACGGGGTCGGTGTGGAACGCCGCCACGACCACCCGCAGCAGGGCCATGAGCACCTCGGGCACGAGGACGACTCGGTAGGAAGCGGCCCGTTTGAGGGTGTCTTTGGAGTAGACGGTTTCGGCGCCGTCGGGCGTGCGTGTCAGGAACGGACGGCCGCCTTGTCGTTGGACCACGAGCAGACCGACATCGCCGAGGTCCATCAGGTCGCCCACCCGCGGCCCGTACGCCTCGGAGATGCGCAAGCCGAGGACGCGCATCAGCCACAGCGTGGTTTGGTGGATCACATGCAGGTGGGCGGCCACCCGGGCGAGCTCAACGAAGGCGAGCGGCTGGCGCAGCCTCTTCCCTGCCTTCCTGCGACTGACCCTGGCATCTGGGGTGAGCGCGTTCACGCCACGCTCGAAACATGCGATTTGCCAGCCGTTGCACCGGCCCCATTCGAGGATCTCGTGGTGGACCCAGAGGATGCCGCGCACATAGGCGCGGCTGAGGGCGTCGGCGCGGTCCACGTCGAGGGCATGGGCCAAGGCGCTCACCGGGAGCAGCCATTGCCCGTCGAGGCCGCGGCGTGCCCCCAACAACTTGCCCGCCCTCAAGGCACGCCGAATCGTGGACGGTGACCGCTCGAAGACCGCTGCGGCCTCGCTGATCGAGAGCAGTTCGTTGGTGGGCAGCAGTGCGGCATCGACGTTGCGGTGCTCGGGCTCCTTGGCCAAGCGGCGCACGAACTCGATCAAGCGCCGGCGGGCTGTAGCCGCGTCGGACGGCACAGGGCCGGCGAAGGCGGGAATGAGGTGGTTATCGACAAGGGCGCGCACCGCGTGCTCGCGCTCGACGTCCGCCTTGCGCAGCTGGCCGTAGTGCTCGTTGAGCCAGCCGTAGGCCAGTTCCTCGAACAACGGACGCGGGTTCGCTTCGGGCGCGTCACCGGCCGCTCGTCCCCGGAAGATCGCCGGATCGGGGGGCTGCCTCCCGTTCTCGACCGCGGCGATGGCCGACAACAGCCATGCCTCGCGTTCCGCCTCCTCGTCGAAACTCGCCTCGATGCGTCGGCGCGAGCCCCGGGCCTCGGGGACGCTCGCGCACCAACGACTCCCCCGCTCCCAGCGGCTCCCGGTCAGCTTGCGGGGCATCAGGCCACCACCCGGGCCGGGCTTGCCCCGAGGGCGGCGTCCAGCGCACGGCGCAGGTAGGCAATCTCGTCGCGTCGGTCGGCCAACGCGGACGTCAGCCCCTCGATGCGCACATTCGCCCGCTCCAACTCCAGGCGCAGTTCCTCCAGGCGGCGCTCGGTCCTGGTCCGCCCGAGCGCGCCGTCGAGGTCGCGTTCGTCCCCGTCCGACGGATGCCAGAGCCCAGCGGAGATCAGGTCCTCGACGGGAATCTCCCAGCTCCCGTTGACGTCGTCCCGGCGCCGCGCTCCGGGGAAATGCCCACGGTTCCGGTGCCTGCGGATGGTGGTGTAATCGCAGCCGCAGAGCGACGCCGCCTCGGTCTGGGTCACATAGCGCTCGTCCCGGTACACGCTGCCAGCCACCTCACCCCCCACGCGCAGCTCGCATGGGCGTGCGGTGCTGGCCCTTACGCCGTGCCCTCGGAAGTACAGGGACCGCTCCGGTGCGGCGACGGGCTCCGGGGCGTCACGCCTGCCCCCGGGCACCCACCTGCGGCCCCGGGTCGCCGCCGCCTTCGCCGCCCGTACCTGGGCTGCCTCGGGCTGGGCATTGCTCGGGTGCCCTGGGCAGGGGGTGGTCAGGTCCCGATAAACGCCTGCCCTCTCCCGATAATCAGGGCGCAGCGCCGGTTCGGAACGACACGAAATGGACCGGACGGCCCCGTGATTCGGGGCCATCGGCCCCATGAGAGGGGTAGACGGGTGGAGGTGATGGGATTCGAACCCACGGCCTCAGCATTGCGAACGCTGCGCTCTGCCAACTGAGCTACACCCCCGTGGAGGGCACCACGTTAGTCGACGGCTCGGGGCACTCGTTCCTCGAGCGCGGCCTGCAGCCGAGCCTGGATCAGCGTCGTGGTCAGGTCGGCCCGGCTGCGCTCGAGCACCGCCCGCAACGCATCGGTCGAGCGCCGCAACCCGACCGTCAGGGCGTCCGGGTAGTCGACGGTGACCAGCAGGTCGTAGACGTCCTCCATGCCCCGCAGCAAGGCTTCGGCCCGCTCGGTCTCCCCCGCCCGCAACCGGTCGAGCAAGTGCCGCCGTAGCTCCGACGCCGCCTCGCACAGCCCGCACAGCCACGCCGCCGGTTCCACCCCGACCGACGCAGGCGGCGGCAACGACGATCCCCCCACCAACGCCGCCGTCAGCACGGCCTCGGCGTACTCCTTCTCGGCATCGTGCAGGAACCCGGCGAACGCCACCGCCGGGTGTGGGCGCAGCACCGTCTGCGCCTCTCGCAACGCCTCGGCCGCCTCCGTCGTGAACGAGGCAACCCGCTCCGCCTCACCCCGGTGCACGGCCCGGATCGCCTGCCCGCACGCCCGGATCGTGCGCCGGCACGCGGCCAGCCCAACTTCCCGAGCCCGGTGGGCAGCGTCGAGCGTCTCGCGGACCGGCTCGATCAGGTCGGCCAGCTCGTCGCTACGACCGAGCGCCAACCCCGACCCCGACCGCTCCGTCAGCTCAGTTGGCGGAGCGACGCAGGGCGAGCAGCGCAGGCTCCGGCGTGGCACCCGCGTGCGGGATGAACCGCAGCTTCAGCTCCCGCTCGGCCGCCATGTTGCGCATGCGCACCAGCACGGCGACGTAACCCACGAACAGCAGGTCGAGCACCACGTGCAGCCCCCACAGCACCCGCAGCGACGGCAGCATCCCCAGCACCAACGACCCGCCCATGGCGGCCAGCAGCCCGTACAGCACGTCGCGGCGCCGCTTCAGGGTGCGAGCCCGGCGAGCGGCCTCGGGCGACATGCGCATGGGCACGGCGGGCAGGCCGTAGCCGGTGGGGCGGGCCAGGCGCATGGAATGCGCAGGCGGCGTGACGAAGGGTCCGGTCCGCTGCAACACGTGCAACTGGCGACGGAACGTCCCGATGGAATCGGCGGGTCTGCCTTCGGCCCGGGCCCGCAGCATCGGGGGGACCAGAACGGCTGCCCAGATCACGGCGAGGAAAAGCAGCACCACGATGGTCAAAGCTCCTCGACCTACCTTTGCGACTCGGCGACGGTACCTCGGCCCTCTGTGGCTGCGGTGGATGGGGGGTGCAAGCCAGGCCGGAATTGAAGATCGGTAACTAGTTCTTTACTACGAACAGGCCGCGCGTTTCCACCCCTGCTCCAGGAACTTCCAGCTACAGGCCGGTCCCGTCGGCCACGGCTCGGCGGTACGGGCCCGACCGGCCGCCCGTCTTCTCCCACAGCGTGAGCTCCCCGATCGACATCGACCGGTCGCTCGACTTGCACATGTCGTAGATGGTCAACGCCGCCACGGCACACGCCGTCAGCGCCTCCATCTCCACGCCGGTGCGGTCGATGGTCTCGACCTGGGCCTCGACCTCGATGGTGTCGTCGCCGATGGTGAAGTTCACGTACACCGACCCCACCAGCAGCGGGTGGCACAGGGGGATCAGGTCGGGCGTCCGCTTGGCCGCCTGGATCCCGGCGATGCGGGCGGCGGCGAGCACGTCTCCCTTGGTGACGGCGTTGCTGGCCACCTTCCCCGTGGTCTCGGGCTGCATGAACACCTTGCAGCGGGCGATGGCCCGCCGGTGGGTCGGGTCCTTGGGCGTGACATCGACCATCCGGGCGCGGCCGAGGGGGTCGAGGTGGGTGAGGCCACGGTCGGACATGCCGAGAGAGTCTACGGCCCTACCCGCCGATCTGACTCATGGTGCGAGGCGGCCGTACGAACTGCACCTGCCCGATGGCGTGCCCCGCCCACTTGCGCCCCACGTCGGCCCGCATGGCCGCCGCCAGGTCGTCGTCGCCGGCGCCGCCCCGCAACAGCGACCGCAGGTCGGTCTCTTCCACGGCGAACAGGCAGTTGCGGAACTTGCCCTCGGCGGTGATCCGCACCCGGTCGCACGAGTCGCAGAACGGCTTGGTCACCGTGGCGATGACGCCGAAGGCGCCCTTGCCGTCGAGGTACCGATAGCGCGCCGCGGGCTCGCTCCCCTGCACCACGGCCTCCACCGGGTACACGGCCGAGATGGCAGCCACGACCTCGGTGGACGGCACGACCTTGTCGGCGCTCCAGTCGTCGTCGGCGTCGAGCGGCATGAACTCGATGAAGCGCGCCTCGACGCCCCGCTCCCGTGCGAACGTCGCCAGGTCGACGACCTCGTCGTCGTTGATGCCGCGCATGAGGACGACGTTCAGCTTCACGGGATCGAAACCGGCGTCGATCGCCGCGTCGATGCCGTCGACCACGGTGTCGAGGGCGTCCCGGCGGGTCAGCTTGAGGAAGCGGTCGGCCCGCAACGAGTCGAGCGAGATGTTCAGCCGGTTGAGCCCTGCGGCGCGCAGGTCGTGGGCCAGCTCACGCAGCTTGATCCCGTTGGTGGTCATGGCCACGTCGATGCCCAGCCGGGCCAGCTTCTCCACCAGCACCGGCAGGTGCGCCCGCACCGTCGGCTCGCCGCCGGTGATGCGGATGCCGTCGAAGCCGAAGCGCTCGACGCACACCCGCGCCACCCGCTCGATCTCCTCGAAGGTGAGGACCTGCTCCCGCGGCAGCCAGCTCATCCCTTCGGCGGGCATGCAATAGGCGCAACGGAAGTTGCAGCGGTCGGTGACAGAGACCCTGAGGTCGCGGACGACCCGACCGTGCGGGTCGACGAGCATGGCCTCAGGTTAAAGCAGCCACGCCTCTACGTCACCGCCGGGGGGAACGCCGTCGCCGTCGGGCACCAGCGCCAAGGCGTCGGCCAAGGCCATGGCCCGCAGCATGTGTGACCCCTGCCCGCCTGACGAGCGCACGTGCACGCGGCCGTCGGCGCCGTGCTCGGCTCGCACCCGTACGAAGTGGAGCTTGCCGTCGGGGTGGCGGGGCAAGCCGTCGTCGGCCACTGCTCGCACCGTGGGCCGGTCGAGCACGGGATGGCCTGCCATCTGCCGCAGCGCGGGCCGGGCGAACACCTCGAAGCTCACCATGGCCGACACGGGATTGCCGGGCAGGCCGAACACCGGCGTGCCGTCGATGGTGCCGAAGGCGAACGGCTTGGCGGGCTTGATGGCCACCTGCATCCATTGCATGGTGCCGCCGCTCAACTCGTCGAGCACGACCTTGACGAAGTCGAAGTCACCGACGCTGACGCCGCCGCTGGTGATGACGGCGTCGCACTGCGCGACCGCGGCGGTGAAGGCAGCACGGATGGCGTCGCGGTCGTCGCGGGCGATGCCGAGGTCGACGGTCTCGAAGCCCGCCTGTCGGGCCAGCGCCAGCAGGGTGGTGCGATTGGCATCGCGTATCTCGCCAGGCTTCAGGTCACGCGCCTCGGCGACCAGTTCGTCGCCCGTCGACAGCACGCCCACGCGGGGGCGAGTGAACACCGGCACCTTGCGCATGCCCAGGGCGGCGAGCACGCCGAGGTGGCCGGGCTGCAGGACGGTGAAGGCGGGGAACACCTCGTCGCCCGCCGCCATGTCGTCGCCCACCGGGCGCACGTGGTTGCCGGGCGCCACGGTGGTGCGGACGACGACGGTGCCGCCGTCCTCGGCCGTCGTCGTCTGTTCGACCATGACGACGGCATCGGCGCCAGGCGGGATCGGCGCGCCGGTCATGATGCGCACCGCTTCGCCCGGTCCCACGCTGACGTCGGGCGCCGCGCCGGCGGCGAGGGTGCCGACCACGGTGAGGGTGGCGGGAGCCTCCGCGGTGTCGGCGGCCCGCACGGCAAAGCCGTCCATCGCCGTGTTGGCGAACGGCGGGACCGGCTCGTCGGCCCGCAGCGGCACCGAGGTCACGCAGCCGAGGGCGTCGGCCAGCGGCACCGCGGTCGGGCGCAGCGGCACGCACCCCGCCAGCACCCGGGCTTTGGCCGAGGCGAGCGGGACCAGGCTCACAGGTTCTCGCGGCGGGCCAGGTCCGAGAGGTAGGCGCGGAAGTCGGGCCCGAGGTCGTCGCGCTTGAGGGCGAGCTCGACGGTGGCCCGCAGGTAGTCGAGCTTGTTGCCGGTGTCGTAGCGGCCGTGCTGGAAGACGACGCCGTACAGCTCGGGCAGCATGGCCATGGCGTCGGTGAGTTGGATCTCGCCGCCCTTGCCCGGCTCCACCTTGTCGATGAGGTCGAAGATGTCGGGGGTGAAGACGTAACGGCCCATCACCGCGAGGTTCGACGGGGCTTCTTCGGGCGAGGGCTTTTCGACCACGCCGGTGATGCGCACGAGCCCGTCGCCGACGGGCTCGACCTCGGCACAGCCGTACGACGAGATCTCGTGCTCGGCCACTTCCTTGAGGGCCACGACCGACGCGCCGTAGGTGGCATGGGCGTCGAGCATGCGGCTGAGGACGTCGGACGTCTCCATGATGTCGTCGGGCAGCAGCACGACGAAGGGCTCGTTGCCCACGTGCTGGCGGGCGACGGCGACGGCGTGCCCCAGTCCCTTGGGCTTGCCTTGGCGCACGTAGTGGAGGTCGGCCAGTTCCGTGGCGGCGTGCACCAGCGCCAGCAGGTCGTGCTTGCCGCTGGCTTCCAACTGCGATTCCAGTTCGGGGACGTGGTCGAAGTGGTCCTCGAGGCTCTTCTTGTTGCGGCCGGTGACGACGAGGATGTCGCGGATGCCGCAGCGGGCGGCTTCTTCCACGACGTACTGGATGGCCGGCTTGTCGACCACCGGCAGCATCTCCTTGGGCTGCGCCTTGGTGGCCGGCAGGAAGCGGGTGCCCAGGCCTGCGGCGGGGATGACCGCTTTGTTCACCGTCATCGCACGGTCCGTTCCTCGCGTCTCATCAAACGGGCGACGTTATCGGCGTGGCGGGCGACGATGAGCGCCGCCACCGCCACGACGACGGCGGACTCTGTCCCTGGGCCTCGGAGTACGAGCACGGCGGTCGGGATACCCAGTGCGATGACGAGCGACGCAACCGAGGCCCGTTTGGTGAGCTTGACGACGGCCAGCCAGACGACCGCGGCCACGAGCGCGACGACGGGCTCGATGACGAGGACGAAGCCGCCCGCGGTTGCCACGCCCTTGCCGCCTTTGAAGCGGCGGGTGACGGGGAAGCAGTGGCCGACGACGGCGGCGGCACCACAGGCGAGGGCAAGGGCGCGGCCGCCGAGGGCGAGGCCTGCGCCGGTGGCGACGGCGCCCTTGAAGAAGTCGCCTCCGAACACGAGCAAACCGGCTCGGCGGCCCGCCAGGCGGTAGACGTTGGAGGCGCCCGGGTTGCCCGAACCCTCTTGCGTCACCTGCTTGCCAGCGACGACGGTGGCGGTGGGGAACGTGCCCAGCGCATAGGCGGCGACCACTGCTGCCACTGCCGCCAACGCCATGTCGCCATGGTAGGGACGGGTGACGCGGCGGTACACTTGGCAGTCGATAGGCACGAGTGCCAGCCGGAGGACGCGACAACCGATGCCCACCTACGAATACGCATGCAAGAGCTGCGGTGAGCACCTGGAGATCGTCCAGTCGTTCAAGGACGACCCGCTGACGACATGCCCGACCTGCAGCGGCGAGCTGCGCAAGGTGTTCGGGTCGATCGGCATCGCCTTCAAGGGCAGCGGCTTCTACAAGACCGACAGCCGCAGGCCTGCCAAGAGCGAGAAGAGCGAGTCGTCGTCGAGCTCGACGTCGAAGTCCGAGACGAAGACCGAGTCGAAGTCCGAGACGAAGAGCACTCCCTCCGAGCCGAAGAGCAGCGCCGCTACCGCGTGATCGGCGTCTTCGGGGGTTCGGGGTTCTACTCGTTCCTCGACGATGTCAGCCATGTACCGGTGCACACGCCGTACGGGCCACCCTCGGCGCCGTTGGCGGTGGGCACAGTGGGCGACCGGTCGGTGGCGTTCCTGCCTCGCCACGGCGTGCACCACGAGATCCCGCCCCACCGGGTGAACTACCGGGCCAACCTGTGGGCCATGCGCGAGCTGGGCGTCCAGCGCATCATCGGCCCGTGCGCAGCGGGGTCGTTGCAGCCGTCGGTGAAGCCCGAGGACTTCGTCGTCCTCGACCAGTTGGTCGACCGCACCAACGGGCGGGCCGACACCTACTTCGACGGCGGCGTCGTGGGGCACGTGTCGTTCGCCGACCCGTACTGCGACGAGCTGCGGTCGGTGCTGCTGTCGGCGGGGTCGTCGGTGGGCGTGACGATGCACCCGCGGGGGACGGTCGTGGTCGTCCAGGGGCCGCGGTTCTCGACCCGGGCCGAGTCGCAGTGGTTCCGGTCTGCGGGGTGGGACGTGGTGAACATGACGCAGTACCCGGAGGCGTACCTCGCCCGGGAGCTCGGCATTTGTTACGGCGGGCTGGCGCTCGTCACCGACTACGACACCGGCCTCGAAGGGGTCGACGGAATCGAACCGGTGACCATCGAGGTGGTGTTCGAGGTGCTGCGGCGCAACGTCGACCGCACCCGGGCGCTGCTGGCCGCAGCCATCCCGGCGATCCCCGCTGAACGGGGGCGGTCGTGCCGGTGCGAGTCGGCCCTTTCCAGCGGTCCGCTGGCGACGTAACTTCTCCCTCGGCGCTTCCCCCTCCCGTCGGTTCTTCTCGGAGGAGGGCGCGCGCCCGTGTACCGGATTCGTCTGTTGTTCGCCCGTCGGCCGTGGCTGTACTGGGCGGTCGTCGCCGTGGTGTGCCTGCTGGTGACGATGGCGGTGACCGCCATGGTGCGCCATGCCACGGCGTCGGCTCGTTCGCTGGGGCGGTTGGTGGCGGTGCCGGTGGCGGCTCGACCGTTGGCGTTGGGGGCCGTGGTGGGCGAGGAGGACGTCTCGTGGCGGGAGGTGCCCGCAGGCGTGCTGCCCGGTGCGCCGGTGGAGCCGTCGCCGGTCGGGCGCACCGTGGTCGTGCCGGTGCTCGACGGCGAGGTGCTGCTGGCGGCCAAGTTTGCTCCCGCCGGGCTGTCGGGGGTCGCGGCGCTCTTGCCCGCAGGGGCGCGGGCGTTGGCGGTGCCGGTGGTTGCGGCCAACCCTTCGGTGCAGCGAGGCGACCGGGTCGACCTGCTGGCCGACTCGGAGGTCATCGCCGCCGACGCCGTCGTGCTCGACGTGAACGACGAGGTGGTGACGATCGCCGTGGTGGCCGACGAAGCGCCCCGTGTGGCGCACGCCCTGTCGACCGGCGTCGTCACGCTGTCGCTCGCCTCCCCCTACGAATGAACTGGCCCGAGGTCACCGCCCTGGCCGAACGCCAGCACGGTCTCGTGACGACGGCGCAAGTCGGTTCCCGCAATGCCGTCCAGTGGGCAATCTCCTCCGGGCGCCTCGTTGTCGTTCGGAGAGGCATCTACGCCGTTGCCGGCGCGCCTCCTTCGCCATGGCGCGACCTCGCGGCAGCACTGCTCAGCGTCGACGGTGTCGCCTCCCACCGATCGGCCGCGGCGCTCCATCGGCTGGCGGGGATTGCTCCTGGTGCGGTGGAGGTCACGGTGTTCAACATGCGGACGCCGCGCCTTCTGGGCGTAACGGCGCACCGCGCTTCGGTCCTCTACGCCGATGACGTCACGACGGTGCACGACCTTGCTTCCACGTCCGTGGCCCGCACCGTTGTCGACTTGGCGGCGAGCGTCGAACCCGTCGCGCTGCAGCGGATGCTCGACGATGGCATCGTGAGGCGGCTGTGCACGGCTGACGACGTCGCCCGGTGCCTCGATCGCTCGGAAGCACGTCGAGGGCGTCGGCGTCTCGTCCCGTTGCTCGACGCGCGACTGCGATCGGACTCCCACTTGGAGCAAGTGTGGCTGCGGCGACTCCAGCGAGCCGGGCTGGCGCCGGCCAAAACCGGCTTCCAACTTGTGATCGAGGGTCGGGTGCTCCTCCTCGATTTCGCATGGCCCGCAGAGAAGGTCGGGATCGAGGTCGACGGGTGGCGGCCCCACGCCACTCGACATGCCTTCGACAACGACCGCCTCCGCGACTTGGCCGCGGTGCGGGCCGGGTGGACGATCCTGCGCGTGACGTCGCGCACGCCGCCGTCGCAACTGTTCGCCACGCTCCGCCCGCTCGTTTGCCATTAGTGCGCGTGGGAACGCGCACAAGTGGCAACTCAGCGAAGGGGGGAGGCGGCGATGGCGAGGACGGCGATGCCGAGGGCGATGCGGTAGTTCACGAACGGGGTGAAGGAGCGGGTGCGGATCAGCTTCAGCAGGCCCCACACGGCCACGAAGCCGGTCAACCCGGCGGCGAGCATGCCCCAGACGAAGGCCGGGCCGAACCCGGGCGGGATGCCCTCGCCCGCCGCGAACACCTTCACGCCCTCGTACAACCCCGCCCCGCCGATGATCGGCAGGCTCATGAGGAACGACAGCCGAGCGGCGGCGTCACGGCCGAAGCCCAGGTAGCGCCCCATCGAGATGGTCGCCCCCGATCGCGACACACCGGGCTGCAGGGCTGCCGCCTGGGCGGCGCCCATGAGCAACGCCTCCCGCGCCCCGAACTCCCCCTCGAACCGGGTGCCGGGCAGCGAGTCGGCCCACCGCAGCACCAGGCCGAACACGATCAACATGACGCCGATCAACCAGATGGCGTCGTAGTGGAACGAGTCGAGCAGCACGCCTACGCACGCAGCGGGCACCGACGACAGCACCAGCAGCGCGGCCATCCGACGGTTGCCCGTCGCCAGCCGCCACACGTCGCCCCAGAAGTAGGCGAACGCTCCCACGAACGTCCCGATGTGCAGCGCCACGTCGAAGGTGCGGTTGAGCTCGGGGTTGCGGGTCAGCTCCTCCCACTCGAACAGCCACGGCACCAGCACCAGGTGGCCGCTCGACGAGATGGGCAGGAATTCCGACAGGCCCTGGGTGATCCCCAGGACGATGGCATGGAGGATCGGCACCGACGGTTCAGGCGCCGCTCATGCTCATGTCGCCCACCGCCAGCGTCACGCCGGCCGCCGACCCCGGCAGCCAGTCGATGTCGTTCCCCACGGCGAACACGTCGAGCAGCATGCGCTGGAGGGTGGAGGCGATGGTGATCTCCCGGACCGGCTCGCCCAGCGCACCGCCACGGATCAGCAGCCCCTCGGCGCCCACCGAGAAGTCGCCGCTCACCGGGTTCACCCCCGAGTGCACGCCGCTGATCGACTGGACCAACAGGCCGTCGTCGATGGACGCCACGATCTCGTCCTGCGAACGCTCGCCCGGCTCCAGGGCCAGCGCCCGCGCCCCCACCATGGGGCCACTCTTGAACCCGGCTCGCACCGCCGACGCCGTGGACGACACCCCCGCCCGACGCCCCGAGTAGGTGTCGTAGAGGAAGCGCTCCAGCACGCCGCCGCTGATGAGGCGGTTGCGGCGGCATGCCAAGCCCTCGGCGTCGTACATGGCGGCGCCGTAGGCCCGAGGGTCGGTGGGGTCGTCGGTGAGCACCAGCATCGGCGCGGCCACTGATTCGCCCATGCGGTTGGCAAACAGCGAACGCCCCTTGAGCACGGCCTCGCCGCTCAAGGTGCCCGCCAGGATCGACAGCAACGAGGCCGTGACCCGGGTGTCGAACACCACGGGCACGCGGGCCGAGGCGGGCTTGCGCGCCCCGAGCATTCGTGTGGCCCGCTCGATGGCGTCGACGGCCGCCTCGTCGACAACGAGGTCGGTGGGACCACGGCCGACCGAGTAGCCGCCGCCCGTCTGGGTCTCGGTGTCGTCGCCCGCCAGCGCGTACACCGACAGGTAGCAGGACGACCGCCGGTAGGCGGCGCTGATGCCGCCGCTGCTGGCGATGGCGACGTCGACCATGCCGTCGCCGTACTCCGACGAGTGGATCGACTTGATGCGGCCGTCGCCCGCCTTGACCCGCCGCTCCAACTCCATGGCCAGTTCGACCTTGCGGTCGGTGGGGAAGGCGGCCAGGTCGTCGCGCCACAGGTCGAGCTCGGCAGCACTCACGCCGTCAGGGGTAGCCAGTGCGAGGTGCTCGTCGGGCGTGCCGAAGGCAGCGTTGTCGCGGGCCTCGGCCAGCGTCTCGCCCACCACGTCCTCGTCGAGCGACCCGGCGTAGGCGAAGCCCTGTCGCTGGTCACGGATCACCCTGATGCCCACGCCCGCCGATGCGGCCGACGACAGGGACTCGACATCGCCGTCGTAGACGACGACCTCGGTCTCGCGGCCAGAGGCCGCGTACACCTCGACCTGTTCACCGTCGCGCGCCCAGCCCGCAATGCGGGTCGCCAGTTCCAGCAACTCGCTCATGCCGCGGTCCCCCCGACGGTCACGCCGGAGATGCGCAAGGTCGGCTGGCCCATGCCGACCGGCACCTGCTGGCCGTTCTTGCCGCACATGCCGCCGCCTTCAGCCATCTCGAAGTCGGACGCCACCGCGTCGATGTTGCGCAGCACCTCCGGGCCGTTGCCGATGAGGTTGGCGTCGCGCAGGGGATCGGTGATCTCGCCGTTCTCGATGAGGTACGCCTCGGTCATGCCGAACACGAAGTCGCCGGTGGCGGTGTTCACCTGGCCGCCGCCCATCTGGGCCACGAAGACGCCGTGCGGCGTCTGGCGCACGAGTTCGGCGGGGTCCTCCTCGCCCGCCAACAGGTAGGTGTTCGTCATTCGCACCATGGGCAGCGACTGGTAGGTCTCTCGGCGTCCGTTCCCCGACGACGGGCGGCCGGCTTTGCGAGCCCGCAGGAAGTCCCACATGTAGTCGGTGAGCACGCCGTTCTCGATGAGCACGTTGCGCTGGGCGGGTCGGCCCTCGTCGTCGATGGCGAAGGTGCCCCACTGGCGGCCCAGCGTGCCGTCGTCGACCAGCGTGACGTTGGGCGCCGCCACCTGCTCGCCGACCTTGCCGTGGTAGACGGACGCCTTCTTCTCGATGGCGTCGGCCTCGAACCCGTGGCCGCACGCCTCGTGGAACAGCACGGCGCCGCGCCCCGCGCCGATGACGACGGGGACGAGCCCGCTGGGCGCGGGCCGGGAGCGCAGCTTGGTCAGGGCACGGTTGGCTGCGGCAAGGGCGACCGTCTCGACGTCGACCTCGTCGAACACCTCGAAGCCCATGGTGCGCCCGACGCTCTCGTAGCCGGTCTGACGGCCGGTGTCGCCGTTGGCCACGGCGGTGACGACGAACTTCACCCGCACGACGTCGTCCTCGGCCAGCAACCCGTCGGAGTTGGCGACGAGGATGCGGCGGCGGATGTCGCCGTAGCCCGCGCTGACCTGGGTGATGGCGCCACCTGCCGAGCGCGCCGCGGCGTCGGCCCGTTGCAGCAGCTCGACTTTGCGGGCCTTGTCGACCGACTCGGGCAGCACGGTGGGCTCGTAGGGACGAGGCGCCGACTGCCGGGTGAGGGCGATCTCGCGCACCCCGCCGCCGCCTTCCCGGGCCGCGGCGCCCGCCGCTTCGGCGGCGGCCCGCAGGCCTGCTTCCGACAGGTCGGCGGTGTGGGCGAACCCGGTGGTCTCGCCCACGACCACCCGGATGCCCACGCCGCGGTCGCGCCCTGAGGTCAGTTCCTCGACTCGGCCGTCGTCGAGCCGGGCCGACGAGGCGCGCCGGTCCTCGGCGAACACCTCCGCGAAGTCACCGCCTCGCCGCAAGGCTTCGCCGAGCACGCGTTGGATCACCGACTGATCGAGCAAGGGTCCTCCGAGGGGTTTGGCCCGCCGCCGCGGGTGAGCCGTATCGTACCCCTGTGCCCTTGCGTGCAGGACTGGCCGGACGAGCCACGATGACGGTGGCCGACGGCGACACCGCGGTGGCCCTGCGCTCCGGGCAGGTGCCGGTGCTGGCGACCCCCCGGGTGGTGGCGCTGGCCGAAGAGGCCTCGTGCGTGGCGGTCGACGGCGAGCTCGAGGCCGGGCAGACCACGGTGGGCATGCGCGTGCAACTCGACCACCTGGCCCCCACGGCGGTGGGCGGCGACGTCACCGCCGAAGCGGCCCTCGAAAAGATCGCGGGCCGCCGGCTGGTGTTCACCGTCTCGGTCTCCGACGACCACGGCCTGGTGGCCGCCGGGAAGATCACCCGGGTCGTCGTGGAGACCGAGCGCTTCTTAAAGAAGACCCACTAGGCGTCGGAGGCGAGGAAGTACACCGGCTTAAGCGGAAGCAACCGCCGCTCGGTCTCGTCGATCGCCTCGTAGTACTGCACCCACAGGTCGAACAGCTGCTCGAGGTTCACCAACGTGAGACGGCGGTTCTCCTGCCCTCGCGCCTCCCGCTCGGCGTCAGAGGTGAAGCCACCGGACGACACGAAGATGCCGATGTCCTGGGTGCCGAGCAGCGCCATGAACGAGCGGATGTCGTCGACGGTCGACTTCGTCTCCGCTCGCCGCTTCACCTGGACCTTGATCCTCGGTCCACTGGCGCCGAGCGGATCGGTGTAGGCGACGATGTCGAGCCCGCGGTCAGGACCGGGCGGCGAGACCCACGCCACGTGATAGCCCATGCCGCGGAGCAGCGCAGCGACGAGATCCTGGAACTCGTAGGGGTTCATGTGGCGCAAGTAGTCGGCGATCTCGCGCCACGCGTTCTCCTCGGCCTCTTCGAGCGTGGCCGCCGCGCTCTCCTCGGCCGCCTCGTCGAGCGCGACCTCTTCCTCGGCGATCGGCGCAGGCCGCGCTTGCTCCCACTCGCGGTAGAGACGTGAGGACTCCCGCATCAGCTCTGCCGGGTCCGTGAAACGACTGAGCGCGGCTCGACCTTCGTCGGTCACCGTCCAGATGCCCTTGTTCTTCACCATCCACCCGGCCTTGACGGCATTGATGGTGTTGAAGCGCAAGATCTTCTCGAACCGGCGGACCCCACTCGCGTAGTAGCCGCGTTCGAACTCGGACGACCCCACCATCTGCTCGACGCGGCTGATGACCTCCTGGGCATGCACGCCCTCGGGGTGCTCGCTCAGCACCTCCAGGACCGCCCGCACCATCTCCCCTTGGCGTTGCCTCGTGATCTCGGCCATGGCTCAGGCCAAATTGGACGATCGGGGGTACATCACTGCGGGGTCGGTCATCACATTGACCAAATACGGCACGCCTGAGGCAAAGGCACGGTCCAATGCGGGGCCGATGTCGCCCGGCCGTTCGACCGTCTCGCCCGCCCCGCCCAGCGCCTTCACCACTTCGTCGTACCGGGTCGGTTGCAGGTCGCACGCCACGTCGTAGCCGTAGATCATCTGCATGGGGTGCTTCTCCAATCCCCAGATGCCGTTGTTGCCCACCACCATCACCACCGGCAACTGGTGGCGCACCAAGGTGTCGACGTCCATGAGGCTGAACCCGGCGGCGCCGTCGCCCAGCATCAGCACCACTTGCCGGTCGGGGTGCGCCACCCGGGCGGCCATGGCGTAGCCGAGCCCGGTGCCCAGGCAGCCCAGTGGCCCGGGGTCGAGCCAGCACCCGGGCTCGTAGGAGTCGACCAGCTTCCCGGCATACGACACGAAGTCGCCGCCGTCGCCGATCACCACGGCATCGCGCGCCAACCGAGGCCGCAGTTCGCCGTAGATGCGCGCCGGGTGGATGGGGTCGGCATCGGCCGACAGCTCGGCCGACTCGGCGGCTCGCTTGGCCGACTCCTCGTCACGCAATTTGGCGATCCACGGCTCGTGGTCGGCCCGTTCCCCGCTCCACTCGGCCATGCCGTCGAGGATCGACGACAGGTCGCCGGCAGGCGACACCGCAGCGGCCACATGGCCCGCCCGCTGACCCTCGCTGTCCACGATGTGCACGACCTGGGCGTCGCCGAACGACCCGAACGACAGCCGGAAGTCGAGCGGCGTGCCCACTACGACGACCACGTCCGCTTGCTTCAACGCACCGCGGGTGCGGGCGAACGCCAATTCATGATCGGCGGGCAAGCAGCCACGCCCTTGTCCGTTGACGAACGTCGGCACTCGCAACGACTCGACGCACCGCCGCAGCGCGTCCCAGGCGCCGTCCCACCACACATCGCTTCCCGCCACCACGCACGGCCGTTCGGCGCCCGCCACCAACGCTGCCGCCTGCGCCACCAAGTCGGGGTCCGGCTCCGTACCCCGGGGCATCGCGGCCACCGTATCGTCGGCCTCGGCGGAGCCGAAGATGACGTCGAGCGGGATGTCGAGGAACACCGGCCCGCGGTGCGGCGACAACGCCGTCACCACCGCCTCGTCGACCAGCTTGGCGATGTCCGCAGTCGTCTCCGCCGTGCGCGCCCACTTGGTGATCGGCGCCACCATCGGCACGTGGTCGAACTCCTGCAGCGACCCCGCCCCCCAGCGCCCGGCAGGCGCCCGCCCGCCGAGTACCACCAACGGCGACCCGTTCGACTGCGCAGAGGCGATGGCGCTCATCCCGTTGGTAACCCCCGGGCCCGCCGTCAGCACCGCCACCCCGGGCCGCCGGGTCAGCTTGGCCAGCCCTTCGGCGGCGAAGGTCGCCGTCTGCTCGTGACGGGTGTCGATGATGCGGTAGCCCGCCTTCACGCAGGCGTCGTACAGCGGCCACACATGCGCCCCGTTCAAGGTGAACACCTCGTTCACCCCGTAGGCGGCCAGCACGTGCATGGCGAGCTCGCCACCGTGTCCTTGCATCAACCGACCTCCTCCAAGAAGGCGGCGATCGCTCGCCACCACGACTCCGGTTGCTCGAACTGCGGGGCGTGCCCGGCGTCGGCCACGACCACCAAGCGGGCGTCGGGCAGCACCTTCGCCATGCGTTCGGACTGCTCGAGGAACGCCTCGTCCTGGTCGCCCACCACCACCAACGTGGGCACGTCGAGGGAGCGCAGGTGCTCGAGCCGGTCCGGGTGGTCGCGCAGTTCCACCGACATGGCCAGCCACATCTGGGGCGAGCACGCCAGCAGCTTGGCGTCGCCGAACTCGGCGTACCCCGGCCGCTCGGCCAACACGCGCTGGTGGGCAAGCGAGCCGAACATGCTGTCCTTGCCGTACTCGGCCAGCGCGTCGAGGCCGCCGTCGCGCACCAACTGCTGCCCCACCGCCACCAGTGCAGGGTCGATGGTGTCGACCGGGCCGTGGCCGGTGTTCATGAGGACGAGGGCCTGCACCCGCTCCGGGTGCGCAAGCGCGAACAGCTGAGCGGCCATGCCGCCCATGGAGTGGCCGAGCAGGACGAAGCGCTCCCAGCCCAGGCCGTCGACCACCGCGCCGATGTGGTCGGCGAAGCCGCTCAGGGAGTACGGCCCGTGGGGATGGGGGCCGGGCCCGTGGCCGGGCAGGTCGCCCGCCACCGCGTGCCAACCGAGCTCACCGAGCCGAGGGACGGCCTCGCCGAAGTCCTCCTTGGCGCCGGTGAAGCCGTGGACGAGGAGCAGGGGTCGTCCGCCGATGCCTGCCTGAAGCAGTTCCCCTCCCACATCCCCTCCGCGACGAGTTCGTCCGAGCGAGCCGAAGACCTAACCTAGAGGGCTGGACCAGGGGGAGGCACGTGCGAGGTAGGAAGACGATGTTCACCGCACTTCGGGTGGGGGCAAGCGTCGCCATGCTCGCGATCCTGGTGCCGCGTGTGCACCTGCGCTCGTTGCTCCCGTCGTGGAACACGTCGACCATCGAGTGGCTGCTCGGCGCCCTCGCCGTCACCTTCATCGGGATCATCCTGTCGGCCGTCCGCTGGCAGCGGGTGCTGGCCGTGCTCGACGTGCGGGCGCGCATCTCGTCGCTGGCCTCGTACCAGTTCGCCGGCCTGTTCGTGGGCAACTTCTTGCCCTCCACCATCGGCGGCGACGTGCTCCGGGTGGCCCGCCTTTCCGCCGCCAGCGGCCGCGGCCCCGACTCCTTTGCCTCGGTCGTGCTCGAACGCATGACCGGCTGGATCGTCCTGCCCATGATCACCCTCGCCGCCTTGGCCCTGAACCCCGGGCTGCTGCGCCTCGGCTTGGCCAGCCAGGTCGCCGTCGGCATCTCGGTGAGCACGCTTGTCCTGCTGGTCGTGGTGCTGTTCGTGGCCGCTCGCCCGGGCATCGGCCGCCGCCTGCAAGGCCACGACGGCGTGCTCGGGTTCCTGCGAGCCGTGCACTTGGGCATCCACCGCTTCCGTGAGCACCCGGGCCTGGCTTTCGAGGTGCTGGTGGCGGGCTTCGTCTACCAACTGGCCGTGGTGGCCGCCGCCTACCTGGCGTCGGAGGCGCTCGGCCTCGACGTGGGATGGACGGCGATGATGGCGTTCATGCCTGCAGTGGCCATCCTCCAGGTGCTCCCCATCACCATCGGTGGGCTCGGGGTGCGCGAAGGTGCTTTCGTGCTGTTCCTGAGCAACAGCGGGCTCGGCGTGTCGACCAACCAAGCGGTCGCCTTGGGCCTGTTGATCTACGCCGTCAACCTCGCCGTCAGCTTGGCGGGCGCCCCCGCGTTCGCCGTGGGAGGCCGCCCCACCAGCGTCGCCACGTAGATGCCTACTCGCCTGCGCTGGTGGCGCGAACTCCTCTACATCGCCGCCTTCTACAGCGTCTACACGCTGATCCGGAACACCCAGGGCTCGGCCAGTGTCTCGGCGGCCAAGGCGTTCGCCAACGCCCGCCACATCATCCGGTGGGAGCGGGCGGTGGGGCTGTACCACGAGGAGAGCATCCAAGACGCCTTCCTCGGCGCCGAGTGGTTCATCTCGTTCTGGAACGTCTTCTACGGCACCGCCCACTTCATCGTGACGATCGGCGCCCTCGTCCTCATGTTCCGCACCATGAAGGACCGCTACCCGCTGTGGCGCAACACCTTGGCGTTCACCACCGCGCTGGCGCTCATCGGCTTCGCCACCTTCCCGCTCATGCCGCCGCGGCTGCTGCCTCCCGACTACGGCTTCGTCGACACCTTGAAGGTCATCGGTGGCCTGTGGTCGTTCGACTCGGGCGCCATGCAGAAGGTCTCGAACCAGTACGCGGCCATGCCCAGCCTGCACTTCGCCTGGTCGACGTGGTCGGCCATCGTCCTCTTCCCGGCCATGAAGCGGACGTGGTCCCGGGCGCTGGTGGCGTCGTACCCGGTGCTCACCCTGTTCGCCATCGTCGTGACGGCGAACCACTTCTGGCTCGACGCCGTGGGCGGCGCGCTGGTGCTGGGCGCGGGCTTCCTGCTCGGGCGGGCGCTGACCCGCCGGCTAGTACAGCGAGTAGGCGCCGTCGATGACGAGGGTGTCGCCGGTGTGGAAGGCGGAGGCGGGACTGGCCAGGTAGACGGCGATGCCCGCGAAGTCTCGCGGGGCACCCCAACGACCGGTGGGGATCCGCGGTAGCACGTTGTCGCGGAAGCGGTCCCAGTTGAACAGCGGGTCGGTCATGCCCGTTTCGATCCACCCGGGAACGATGGTGTTGGCCCGGATGCCGTCGGGTGCGAACTCCACCGACAGTGCCCGGATCATGGCCACGAGCGCGCCTTTGGTAGCGGCGTAGCCCTCGTTGCGGGCGGCGCCTTCGATGGCCGACAGGCTGCTGGTGGCGACCAGGCTGCCGCCTTCGCCACGCTCGACCATGTGACGGGCAGCGGCCCGCAGGGTGAAGAAGGCGCCGTCGAGGTTGACCCGCAGCACCCGTCGCCACTCGTCGGTGGGCGCCTCGGTGAACTTGCTGGGGATGGCGCCGACGCCGGCGTTGGCGAAGCACGAGTCGACCTTGCCCAGCGCTTCCACGGTGGCGGCGAAGGCGGCGTCGACCTCCTCCTCGTCGCCGACGTCGCAGCGCAGGGCGAGCACGCGGGTGCCGTGGGCTTCGAGCTGGGCGGCGGCGGCATTGTTCTTCTGCTCGTTGGTCCCCCAGATGGCAACGTCGGCGCCCGCTTGGGCCAGTCCTTCCGCCATGCCGAGGCCGATGCCGCCGTTGCCTCCGGTGACAAGCGCGACGTGGCCGGTGAGATCGAAGGGTGCGAAGGGCATGGCGGGTCAGCTTACGTAGGAGGGCAGTGTCGCTTCGTCGACGTCGGGAGGGGCGAACGGACTGCGCTCCGGCTGAGGCTGAGGCTCGGGCTCGGGCTCCCGCTGCGGTTCGCGAGGCGGCTTCGGGACGACGGCGCCGAAGGCGGACGCAGTGAGGACGAGTGCGAGACCGCCGGTGAAAACGCCAGCCAGCGTCCGGCCGTTCTGGTCTGCCATGACGACGACGCTATCGATTCGCCCAAATTGGGCAAACTGCCACTCGTGCGATCACTTGTGGCAGGCCTGGCAGCAGTCCTCTTCACCTTGGCAGGGACGGCGCCTGCAGCCGCAGCCCCGGGCGGGGCCGCGGACCGCGACGAACGACCGGGCAAGGGCAACGGCCGCAACGAGGCGCCCGTCGCCCGCCCCGCAGCCACCCCGGCCGCCGCCACCACGGAGAAGGCCGCGACGCCGACCCCTCCGGCTGCAGCGGCAACGCCAACGCCAACGGCCAAGGCCGAGGGCGGCACCGTTTCAACGGCGAGTGCGCACGGCCTGTCGATCACGACCATCACGTGGGACATCGTCGGGCTCGACAGCACCGACGTCGACGACGGCCCCAACGTCTACCCGGTCGGCGTGCGGGTGTGCGCGACGGGCGGCACGGTCGAGGGCATCACCGTCTCGTTCACATGGCTGAGCGCCAACCCGTACCTCAACCTGGTGGGCCCGGCCACGCAGACGATTCCGTCGCTCGCCGCGGGCACGTGCGTCGACCGGTACTTCTTCGTCGCCGTCACCCGCGACGAAGCGGCGTACGACACCACCCGCGCCTACTCCGTGACGGCCACCGCGACCAACGGCACGATCGCCACCACGCCCACACCGCGGCAGCTCTACGTGGAGCGGCTCCTGTCGCAGAACCGCAACACAGTCCTCGGCATCAGCGGCCCTACCACCGTCTACGAGGGCGACACCGTCACGTACACGGTGGAGGCCTCGACGGCGCCCAACGGCTACTCGCAGCTCGACGTGTTCCTCACGATGCTCGATCCCTTGTTCTCGTTGAGCGACGTGCAGGTCTCGTACGAGACCCCCGCGGGCACCACGATCAACTCCCCGTACGCCGACGCCTGCGGTTGGGAACCCGACCCCAGCAGCCCCGACTACCGGGAGTGCGTCGGCCCCGCCCGCATCGGCAGTGGCTCGGTGGGCGGCACCATCGTCGGCACCTACACGGGCACCGTCGTCGGGCTCGGCGACACGACGATGTCTACGGCGATCATCGACGTGTCGGGGAGCAGCTACCACTACAACAGCGACTTCGGCATCGACCCCAACCTGATCTTCGTGACGTCGTTGCCCTCGGCCGACCTGGCGCTGACGAAGACGGCGCTCGGCTCGTTCGTGGCGGGAGAGACGGCCCGCTACCAACTCACGGTGCTCAACCAAGGACCGTCGGCATCGGGCGCCCTCACCATCACCGACCCGTTGCCCGCGGGGATGACCTACGTGTCGGCCGTCGGAACGGGATGGTCGTGCTCCGGTGGCACCACCGTCACGTGCGCGAGGTCGACCACCCTCGCTGCGGGCTCGTCGTCGACCGTCGTGGTCACCGTGCGGCTGGCCGACAGCCTGGCGGGCACCACCGTCAACACGGCAACCGTCACCGGGCCCGGCCGTGACATCGACACCGCCGACAACACCGACTCCGCCACGGCAACCGTCGTGGCCCCCGCCGCCGCCCGCGGCGGCAGCACCGGGGCAAGGGCGTCCCGCGGCGAGGCCGCCCGCACCGTCGGCGTCGCCGACGAGGCCCAGAGCAGCACCGCCATTGCCGTCACCGGCAGCAACAGCGCCGGCCCGCTCACGGCCTTCGCCCTGCTCCTCATCGGGGTGGGGGCGGCAGCCCGGCGGGCGGGCCGCCGTCTCCATGTCACACCCGCGCAGTAGCGTTCCTCGGGCTGCCTATGCAAGAGGAGGGCCAATGACGGTCCGTCCGTGGCGACGGCTGGTGCGCCCGCTGCGCGCAGGCCATACCGTGGCCTGCCACTGGGCCGAGGAAATCGCTGCAGGCGCCGTCGCCCCCCACGATCCCGGTGCCGCGTGATCACCTCGCTGCGCACCACCATCGAGGTCGCCACCGAGCGGCCCTTCCACCTCCTCGACCTCACCGACCTGGTCGACGCGCAGGTGCAGCGCTCGGGCGTGGGCGACGGCACCGTGCACGTGTGGTGCCCCCACACCAGTTGCGGCCTGGCCGTCACCGAACTGGAAGACGGCCTCCACGCCGATGTCGAGGCCATGCTCGAACGATTGGCCCCGGTGGACGCCCCCTACGCCCACGACGACATGGCCCGCCGCTCCCAGAACCTCGAGCCCGACGAACGCCGCAACGGCTGGAGCCACATGCGTGGGCTCCTGGCCACCCTGCCTTTCGTCCTGGCGCCCGTGGAGGGGGGCCGCCTGGCCCTCGGACGGTGGCAGCGGCTGTTCCTGGTCGAGCTCGACGGCCCCCGCCCGCGCCGCACCGTGCAGGTGCAGGCATGGGGTAATCCGGCATAGGGGCCGATTCCGAATTCATTGCACCACCCGGCTACCGTTGGGACTCGGATGCTCCTGGAAACCATCAACAGCCCGGAGGACCTGCGAGCACTCGGGCCGACGCAGCTCGCCACCCTCGCCGACGAGATCCGCGACTTCATCGTGCGTGCCGTCTCCGTCACCGGCGGGCACCTCGGGTCCAACCTGGGCGCCGTCGAGCTCACCCTGGCTGTGCACCGGGTGTTCGACTCCCCTCGCGACGTCATCCTGTGGGACACCGGCCACCAGGCCTACGTCCACAAGATCGTCACGGGCCGCCGCGACAACTTCGTCTCGTTGCGCCAGGAGGACGGCCTGTCGGGCTACCCGTCGCGGCGGGAATCGCCCCACGACTGGATCGAGAACAGCCACGCCTCCACGGTGCTGAGCTACGCGCACGGCGTGTCGACGGCCATCGAGCAGACGGGCGCCGACCGCCGGGTCGTGGCCGTCATCGGTGACGGGTCGATGACCGGGGGCATGGCCTACGAGGCCCTCAACAACTTGGGCCACGCGGGCAGCCGGGTCGTCATCATCCTCAACGACAACGGCCGCTCCTACGCCCCCACGGTCTCGCGCCTCAGCGAGAGCGTGAGCCGCCTACGGCTCAACCCGTCGTACGTGGCCCTGCGCGACCGCCTGGAGCACGTCCTCCGCGAGCTGCCCGGCGTGGGCGAGCTGGCCTACTCCAGCCTGCAGGGCGTCAAGGCCGCCTTCCGCGAAGTGCTGGAGCCCACCGCCTTCTTCGAAGGCCTCGGCGTCCGCTACACCGGCCCCATCGACGGCCACGACATCGCGGGCATGGAAGACGCCTTGCGCAATGCCTCCGAGTACGACGGCCCCATCGTGGTGCACGTCCTCACCGAGAAAGGCCGGGGTTACGGCCCCGCCGAGGACGACGACGAAAAGCGCCTGCACGACGTCAAGGTCTTCGACCCCGAGACCGGCCCGCTTTTCAAGCCCGGCAGTAAGGCGGGCGACTACACCGAGGCCTTCACCGAGGCGTTATTGACGTTGGCCGAGCAGCACCCGCAAATCATGGCCGTCACCGCGGCCATGCCCGGGCCCACCGGCCTGCTGCCCTTCCAGGCCCGGTTCCCCGAGCGCTTCGTCGACGTCGGCATCGCCGAGCAGCACGCCGTGACCATGGCGGCGGGCATGGCCATGGGCGGGCTTCGCCCCGTCGTCGCCGTCTACTCCACCTTCTTCACCCGGGCCTTCGACCAAGCCAACTACGACGTGGGCCTCCACGAGATGCCCGTGGTGTTCGCCCTCGACCGAGCCGGCATCACCGGCGACGACGGCCCCTCGCACCACGGCGTGCTCGACATGGCGCTGTGCCTGAAGATCCCGGGCATGACGATCTTCGCCCCCTCCTCGGCGCAGGAAGTCGGCGTGATGCTGCGCACCGCCGTCGAACTGGAGGCGCCCGCCGTCGTGCGTTACCCCAAGGGCGCCGCCCGGCAGGTGGCCGACGACGAAGTGGGCAGCGGCCTCACGGCGCGGCAACTGCGCGTGGGCGACGGCGACGTGTGCCTGCTCGCCGTGGGCAAGATGGTCGGCGCCGCCTTGGAGGCGGCCGACGAACTGGCCGAGCGGGGCATCTCCGCCACCGTCTGGGACGTACGGGTGGTGCGCCCCCTCGACCCCGCCATGCTCCGCGACGCGGCGCGCCACCGCCTGGTGGTCACCGTCGAAGACGGCATCCGGGTCGGTGGTGCGGGCGCCTACATGGCCGACGCCGTCGCCGCCCTCGACGAGGGCCGGCAGTCCCCGCCGGTGCTCGTGATCGGTACCCCCGAGGAGTTCCTGGCCCAAGCCAAGCCCGGCGCCATCCTGGCCCGGCTCGGCCTCGACGGCCCTGGCGTAGCGGCGGCGGCAGCCAAGGCGCTCGACGCCGTCGGCCTGCACCTCGCGTGACGCTGCCGTACCTCGACATCGTGCGCCGCGAAGCGGCAGCCATGGCCGACGCCGCCCGCCTCGGGCTGGAGCCGACGTGCCCGTCGTGCCCCGACTGGACCGTGCAGCAGTTGGTCGAGCACACGGGGATCGTGCACCGGTGGGTCACCGAGATCGTCCGGCGCCGTGCCACCGAGCGGGTGAAACGAAGCGAGCTTCCCCCGCCGCCGGACGACCCTGCGGAGATCGTGCCGTGGTTCGAGCAAGGCGCGGCCGTCCTGGTCGACATGCTGGCCACGACGCCCGACGACGAGCCCACCTGGAACTGGTCGGTCTCCCAGCCCCACAAGCTGGGCTTCTGGAAACGGCGCATGGCGCACGAGACCGTGGTACACCGCTGGGACGCCCAGTGCGCCCACGGCGTCGTCACCCCTGTCGAGGCTGCACTGGCCGTCGACGGCATCGCCGAGATGATGGACACCGTCCTGCCGTCGAGGTTGTCCGGCAACGAGGCCCGGCCGTCGTTGGGCGGCACGCTGCACGTCCACTGCACCGACGCCGAAGGCGAGTGGTTGGTAAAGATCGTCGAAGGCGAGGCCACGGTGCGGCCCGAGCACGCCAAGGGCGACTGCGCCGTACGCGGCCCGGCCTCCGACCTGTTGCTCTACCTCTACGGCCGCATCGACGGCGCCGACACCATCGAGCGCTTCGGCGACGAGGCGGTGTTCGCCAACTGGCTGGAGCTCAGCCGCTTCGGCTGACGCCCCTCAGGGCTCGTGGCCCTCGAGCGGCAGCACCAGTTCCTCGCCGTCGTTGGCCACGCTGTTCACCGCCGTGCTCACCGGGAACAGTTCGAGCAGGTCGTCGGGCGCAGGCTTGAGCAGTGTTGTCAGGTCGTCGGCGTCGGTGTTCTCGCGGTCGAGCCAGGTGTCCCATGCCTCGGGCGGGAGCACCACCGGCATCCGGTTGTGGATCGGCTCCAGCAGCTTGTTGGGCTCGGTGGTGATGATCGTGCACGTGCGCAGCCATTCGTCGTCGGCGGCGTCCTTGTCCTTCCACGCCTCCCACAAGCCGGCGAAGGCGAGGACTGTGCCGTCGCGAGCGCGGATGAGGAACGGCTGCTTCTTGCGGCCCTTCCCCATGTCCTTCCACTCGTAGAAACCGTCGGCCGGGATGATGCAGCGGTGCTTGGCCAACGTGCGTCGGAACGACGGCTTCTCCGACACCGTCTCGGCCCGCAGGTTGATCATGCGGTTGCCGATCGACGGGTCCTTGGCCCACGTCGGCACCAGGCCCCACTTGAAGGTGCCCAGTCGGCGCACGCCTTCGGCACTGGCGGCCACCGCCATGATCTCGGTCGTCGGCGCCACGTTGTAGCTGGCGTCGTGCTCTTCGACCTTGACCTCTTCGACGAGGAACTGCTCGACGAGCTTCGACACCGGGGTCGACGAAACGAAGCGCCCGCACATGGCTGCGCTACGACCCCTGGCGGCAGGCCTCGTCGACCGATTCGAACATCGGCAGCACCCGGTCGACGTGGGTGATCTCGAACACCTTGCGGACGCGCGCTGTGTTGCACACCACCCGCATGTCGCCGTCGTGGGCTCGCAGGCGCTTCAACCCGGCGACCAAGGCGCCCAGGCCGGTGGAATCGAGGAACTCGGTGGCTGTGAGGTCGACGACGATGTGGCGGTGGCCGTCGGCCACCAACTCCGTCAGCCGCTCCTTCAGCTCGGGAGCGGTGCCGAGGTCGACTTCGCCGGTGACGGCGAGGACCATGCACCCTGTCCGTTCCTCTGTCTGCAGCGAGAACGGTTCCACGGGCGCAACCGTAGCGTGCGACCTGTCAGGCAACGTCGGCAGTGACCTCGAAGGTGAACTCGTGCTCAGGGAGCTCTTCGACGTGGTAGCCGTCGGACGCCCAGTCTTCGGCGGCGGCGGGAGCGTCGGCACCCTCGAGAAGGACGAAGACCCGCCCACCCTCGTCGAGAACGGCCCATGTCCTGCGAACCTGCATGCTCAGCGCCATCTTCCCCTCCTCTCAGCGTTGCCTTCTTCTCGGCCGAGGGGAGGGGGTAGTTGAGGCGCGTGTCCGGGTTCGTCCCCTATCTGCAGTTCGCGTCGTAGGCCACCAAGAGGTCACCGAGGCGCGACCGGGCTTGGTGGAGGTGGGCCTTCACCGTGCCCTCCCGGCAGCCGAGGATGCGGCCCACCTCGCCCAGCGGCAGGTCGTCGAAGTAGTGGAGCATGACGGCGGCTCGCTGTTGCGGGGCCAGTCGGCGCACGGCATCGCGCACGTCGAGCGTGAGCCCCGGGTCGCCCTCGTGGCCTTGTTCCACCGCGGTGGTCTGGCGGGCTTGGTGGCCGGAGCCGCGCACCGCCAAGCGGATGGCGACCCGGCGCACCCATGCCCCGGGCTTGTCGTAGCGGGAGATGCGGGCCCAGCGGGCGTAGAGCCGGGCGAAGGCTTCGTTGGTGACTTCCTTGGCCAGGTCGCGGTCGCCGAGGACGAACATCGTCTCCCGGAGGACCGAGGGGTATTGGTCACGGAACAGGTCGTCGAAGGAGGGCGTGTTCACCACGTCCCCTCCGTGACGCCGCCGGCCAGCACCGTGGTGCGGGCGCCGTTGCTCGACACCCGCAGTTCGCCGGGGTCGTTGTGGTCAGTGGCCGACATGTAGAGCAGATGCGCTCCGGTGGGATCGGCGTCGGTGCGGTGATAGGTCTTGTTGGGATCGCCGGTGGCGACCTGGCGGATCGGCGCTCCTGAGCGGCCGCCGACCACCAGCATCTGCGCTGACGCCGCGCCCACCTTGCTGCCGACCGGCGTCTCGATCAGGAACAGGTTGCCGTCGGGCAGGTAGGTGGGCGAGCGGAACCCGAAGCCCTCCCGCTTCGATGAGAGGCGGGGCGCCCGGAGCGTGTCCTGGCTTTTGGACGGGTCGAGCAGCGCCAGGAAGGCCTCGACCGGCTTGTCACCCTCCCAGCGCTCAACTGCGAGGGCCAGCGTCTTGCCGTCGGGCGACCACGCGGGCTCCAACATGCGGTAGCCCTTGGCGTCGCCGGCCACCACGCGATCAGCACCGGTCGTGAGGTCGCGCACTCGCACCTGCCACTCGATCGCCGCCACCTCGGGCGGGTCGCAGCCTTGGAGGGTCAGGTACGCCAGGAAGCGGCCGTCGCTGCTGATGGCCGGGTCGGCCGACGGGAGGCTCGTCACCGGCTCGCCCTTCTGGCCTACCGAGCCGTCGACGGGGATGCGCAGCACCGGCCCGTTCCCGCAGTTCTCCTCGATGAAGTAGACGTGCTTGCGGTCCGGCGACAACGTCACGGCATGGATGTCGCCGTGGTCCTGCGTGCGGTAGATGGTGCCGATGTCTTTCCCCGACTGGGAATCGAGCACGACGATGTCCTCCTCGGGCGCCTCTGCCGTGCCCGACGGGCGCACGACGACGACGAAAGGCGGACGGGCAACGGCGGGTGCCGTGGTCGTGGTGACACCGGTGACCGGGGGCACCGAGGTGTCGATGCTCGGCTCGCCGACGGTCGTCGGCGTCGTGGCGGTCGGGACGTCGACCATGTGGAGGTCGGCGTTTTCCGGGCTTCGCAGTGCTGCCACCGAGGCCACGGTGAGGATCGACGCCACGGCCAATGCGCCGCCGATGGCGGCCCGGCGGCGGGCCCGCTGGTGGCGGCCCGCGGTGACGACCCGTCCGAGCTCGCCCTCCAACTCGTCAGGGGTGAGGCGGGGATGGTCGTCGGGTCGCCAGCCCAGTCGCTCGAAATCGCTCATGCCCACTCACACCCCCGGCGGGGCCGAAGGTGTAGTCGGGCTCCAACAAATGTCGCGGCCGTGTGCGGTGGTGGTGGCAAGAAGGACGCGCTGGGCGGGGCGGCCGAACTCGACGGTGACCTCGAAATGCCGGTAGTCGGGGGTGGGTTCCATGGCCAGCCACGCCAGGCGGGGGTGAGCGGCGGCGCGGATCGTCCGCTCGAAGCGGGCGACCTCGGCGGCTTCGAGGTACTGCATGACGACGGAGTGGAACAGGACCGTGGTGACGTCGTCGGGAAGGGCGGACAGTTGTTCGGCCGCCCAGTCGTCGGCGTGGGCGCGGTCGATGGGGACAGGCTCGGCCACCGCGAAGGCGGCGTCGAGGCGGGCGAGGCGCTCGGTGTGCTCGGGCCAGATGAAAGAGCGCAGGAGGTCACGGGTGCTCGGCTGGGCAAGGTCGAGGGGGTTGCGGTCGCAGCCACGGCGCTCGACGACCTCGACGTGGGGCGTGGGCGGGCTGCCCGAGGCGAAGTGGTCGTCGAGGTTCACCGGAGAATGGGGCGGCCCCCACGAGGTCGTGGCGGTCGTGACCCGGTAGCGGTCGAGCCACAGGTTGAGGCCCGCGCTGGCGCCGACTTCGAGCAGGCGCACCGGTCCGCCGATGCGCTCGACAACCCAGTTCACGGCCGCCGACAGCACGGCGGCGCGGCCGACCTCGTTGGTCTGCACCTCGGCCTGCATGGCGCGCGCCAGGTGGTCGCGGTGTTCCTCCACGACGGCGAAGAAGGCGGGCACGACAGCCTCGACGTCGGGGGTGCCGCCGGTCGAGGGGAAGTAGGCGCACAACGGCGATGCCGGGTCGGCGAGCACAATTCGGTGCACGGCGCCGAGGAAGCGCAGGAACAGCGCGGTGCCGATGGGATCGCCGGGGTCGGTACGCAGGAGCTCGGCGGCTGCGGTGTCGCCGTCGAGGCGGTCGACCAGCGCGGCCACGATGGCTTCGTAGAGGGGGGAGCCGTTCTCGCGGCAGATGCGCGCCTGCACCTCCCCCACCCTGCGCAGGTCGACGGCCACGCCGGCCATGTTCGCACCGACCCCGCTCACAGGCACGGGTGGTCGCCTATGTTCCGCTCCCATGAGTGAGATCGCCGACCGCTACCGCAACGTCGCCCAGCAGTTCACCGATCGACTGACAGCGGTGCCCGACGATGCGTGGGACAACCCGGCGCCGTGCGAGGGCTGGGTGGCCCGTGACGTGGTGCGCCACTTGGTCGACACGGCGTCGTTCTTCCTGGGCGGGGGCGTGGATGCGCCGTCGGTCGACGACGACCCGGTGGGTGCATGGACCGCGGTGCGCGACGCCATCCAGTCGGCGCTCGACAATCCCGAGGTCGCGCAGCGGCAGGTCGACTCGCCCATGGGTGCGATGACGATCGAGCAGCTCATCGCGCGCTTCGGCATCGCCGACACCCTCGTGCACACGTGGGACCTGGCGCGGGCCACCGGGCTCGACGAGAAGCTCGACCCGGAGGAAGTGGTGCGGGTCTACAAGGCAATGGAACCTCTGGACGAGCGCATGCGTGGCGGTACCGCCTTCGGGCCGCGGGTGCCGGTGCCCGGCGACGCCGACGACCAGACGAAGCTGATCGCCTTCACCGGGCGCACGCCTTAGCGGTGGCGGCGTGCCGCGTTCCCACACACGTGTTACACGTCTATAGGTGCAGTATCTCGCCCGTACTAGTGAATATAGGTCTCAGTACGGCAGGGACAATTGCACTCAGGGGAAGCCCGTTATTGATTCCTCGTATTGATACTGGTACGGTTCATCTGCAGGCGGCGGACTCGTAACACACGCCATCCATGGGGGGAAACGCTGTGCAGTCCTTGAGAAGCAACGAGTTCGCGATGCCGCGTAGCAGGAAACGGGCACTTGTCGCCGTTGGTGCCATAGCGGCACTCGCCAGCGTCGTACCTGGAGCCAACGCAGGTCCAGTGCTTCAAGGCAGCACTCGTGCCACCACCGGCATCCGCTACGGCTGCGAAGGCGCGTATTGCACGAGCTTCCGGGCGGCAGGCTGTCCGAAGGCCATGGCCAAGGCGAACGGCGCAACCACGTCGATCGTCGACGTGAGCGGCTTGGGCGGCCAAACCCTCACGTTCACGTGGCGCGACGCCACCAAGGCGTTGAACAGGACCGGCGCCAACCTCAACTCCTCGTTGAACTTCTATGTCGTCGACTCGTGCACACAAGCACCGCGTGAGTCCACGTACCCGCTGGGGTCGGTGCTCACCTTGACGACCGAGCACGCCACGCAAACCATGAGGATCCCGGTCGGGGCGAAGTGGCTGATCGCTGAAGCCTCCTACCACGCCACTGCGGCGCGGTGGAGCGCCAGCTAGCTCTTTCGGCGCCCTCGCTCCCGGGCCGCCCCCTCACGTCGTCGTAATTCAGTCAGCTTTGCGCGCCACTTTTCCGGCTCTGTTTCCGCGCGCCCCGACACCAACAACCGAAAGGAATTGTCGATGCACAACCGCTTGCTCTTAGCTCTCGCGTCGTTGGCGATGCTCGTCGTCCCTGGGGGCGTCAACAGCCTCGCACCCGCTCAAGCCAATGGCGCCGGGGCGTTCCAGTTCGTTGCCATGGGCACGTTGCCCGAGTACCCGACGAACGGTGCGATCAGGCAGGCGTCGATGTCGGGAAGCTTGACCGGAAATGCGCAGGTGACAGGCTCCTCAGGTTCGCGCCTCTACACGGCCAACTTCACCTTGAAGGCGGCGCCGTTCGCTGATCAGCCCATCCAGTACCAGGTCGACGGCTTCCCCTATTGCTTGGCCGCCTCACAGGCCGCCGGGAGCCTCGCCTACGGGTATACGGGCATCATCACGATCGACAGCTCGGCAGCAGCAGGGCAGGTCGCAGGGCAGGTGTACGTCTCCGGCGACACGGTGTTGGGTGGCATCACGCGTTCGGTCATCACGTTCCGCTTCACCTACCAGCGTGCCGCCGCAGGCGCCGTCATTGTCGTCAACCCGGCCACGGTGACGCTGTACTGGCAGAGCGTGACCGGCGCTACCGGCAGCTTCTCGACAGGGTTCACCGGCGCCGGTCCCGCGGTGGTGCAGTACACCGATGCGGCGGGTGCGAGCCAGGCGTGCGCGCTCGGCCCCCGGCGGCCTGTCGGCTTTACCGTCACCGGCAACATCGAGGGCGTGGGTGCGTAAGCGCGTCCTGCGCCTCGCGGTGGTCGTCGCAGTGCTCGGGGTCGTGCCTCTCGTCGGGGCCGACCCCGCCTCGGCTTCGGTCGCCGTGACAGGGGCAAGCGGGGGGCTGGAGCTCCAGTACGTCATGGAGGGCACGCTGCCCGTCTTCCCGTGCCTGAACTGCTCGGCCACGTTCGGGGGAGGTGCCAAAGGCGCGGGCTGGATGCAAGCAGATGCGTTCAACCAGCTCTGGGACGTGAAGATCGAAGCGTTGAACATGTCGGGCAACAGCGGACGGGTGGTGTACCAGGAGTCCGGCACCCCGTACTGCCCGACGCTTGGACAGGCGGCGGGGACGATCACGATGACCGACCCGTATGCCGTGGGAACGGTATACCGGAGCGGCATGCCCAACGAGGTCGGCGACCTCGACGCCGTCACCGTCAGCATCGCTTTCACGTACCAGCGCGTCGGTGCAGCCGTGGTCATCGCGGTGACGAGTGCGTCGATACGTGCCGACTTCCACGCCCCGACGCTGGCAGGCTCGGTCACGGCTGCAACGACGGGCCTGGCCGGCGCGGCGACGGGAGTATTCGTCGTGACCGACCCGGTGATGGTGGCGAACCGCTGCCACGAGCCCGGCCCGCTCCCCTTCCTTTTGGCGGGCACAGCATCGGTCGAGATCGTGCACGCGCCGCGCACCGGCGGCGAGTACAAGGACGAAGGGGACCTGTACGGCATCGGAACCGGCGGCCAGGACGAGGGCGGCAGGTTCCTGTGCGCGTCGGCCGGTGGCTGGACCGACGATTGCTTCGCCGCCGCCACCACGACGGGTGCGTCTACCGGGAACGTCGTGGGCGTGACGGGCACCGGCGCTTCAGTCGACAACATCGCCGCCGTGACCGGCACGGGTTCTTCGAGCGCCAACTACCTGGGAGTGACGGGTACGGGTACGTCCACCGGCAACGACGTCTCGGTTTCCGGCACCAACCGAGCAGACGGTGACTGCAACTCGCTGTGTTGGGAGGGCGGCGGCAACACGGCGAGCATCAGCGGCACCGGACCTGCGGCGGCCGGATCATGCGCCTCCATGGTCGCGGTGAGCGCCACCGGTGACGCGTGCGGCCGCTCGGTCGCTGTCAGCGGCACCGGCACCGCCGACGGAGGGATGCAGGTCAGCGGGAAGGAAGAGCTTTGCGTGCGTGCCGGCCTCATGTGTTGACAGCAGCCCGGGCTACATGGCGTTCATCAATGGCCCGCCCGAGTTAGCAGGGCGGGCCATTCGGGCAAGCGGCTGCCGTCGCCGCGGCGGCTGCGGCGAGCAAGCTCGCAGGGACGGCTGCGGTCGCCACGGCGGCGATCTTGCGGATGCGGTTGGTCTTCGTGTTCTCAGTCATGTCGTCATCGTGCGCCGTTCCCGCTACCGCGTCCGTCACGGAGCTGACACTGCAGGTGTGCCGTCGGTGACACACCTGTAGGCGGCAGCGCCCGGCAGCAGGGTCCCCGGACCCTCAGATCGTGGGCCGACCGCTACTGCTCAGTGACCACGTCAGGATGGGAGCCAGAAGGGCCGCCGATGACGCCCGACCTGCAGGTGATCGCGCAGCCAGGCGGCGAACCAACCTTGGTCGCGCCGACGCCGAAGCAAGTTCGCATTGCGGCAAGTCGCGCCCCATGCGAACAATGACCCTCTCATCGTGGGTGCGCCGCTCCTGCTCAGCGACCGCGAGGGGACCACCGATGAGGTCACACCGTTCCCCGTGGCACCACCCATTCGTGCTTCTGCTTCGTCACTCTGGCGATCCCCTCGAAGTCGGCGTCGTAGTGGAGCACCGCAAGCCGGGCGCTCTCTGCTGCCGCAGCCAGGATCAGGTCGGGGATAGGTACCCGATGCTGTCCCCGCCGAGCCAGAAGGCCCTGCACTTCCACCGCCCGGCCCATGACCTCGGGCGTGATTGGAACCGACTCGAAGCCTCTGCGCTCCTCGGGGATCGCTTGATAATCGGCGGCGTTCCTCGCGCTGTAGAGGACTTCGAGGTCGACGGTCGCGGACGTGGCGACCATGCCTTCCTCGATGAGGAGGCGAAGCCGTCGTTCGACCAGCGGATGCGAGAACCGAGCCAGCGCGCTTTTGTCTGCGAGGTACCGAGCAGTCAGTGCCATGCCTTCGCCATTACCTCTGGATCGTGGAGATCGAGGCCTTGGCGACGGGCGAGTCGGTCGGCGTGCCGCCTACGGCGAGCGGCGTGGACGACCTCTTCGAGCGCGCGGTTCACGGTTTGCTTCATCGTCTCCGTCCCGAGGACGTCGGTGGCGTCCTTCAGGAGTTCGTCGTCGATGTCGACCAGCCGCTTGCTCACGAGGTGCAGTATATCCTCCAATGACGTGAACGGATATCCGGGTTCGCGCCGGAAAGCTTCCCTCGTAGCGGCGCAGCCGGCTTTCCGCAATGCGAACAATGACCCGCTGATCGTCGGTGCTTCGGTGCTGCTGACCGACCGCCACGCCAAGGTCCGGCGAGAGGGGTACCGCCGATGAGTTCAGTCGATGCGAACGCGATAGCGCAGCCAGGCGGCGAACCAGCCTTCGTCGACCTCGTGCGCAGCCACGGCAAGCATGGCCGCCTCGGCCTCATCGACATTGGGCGGGTCGGGATCCCAAGAGCAATCGTTCAGGTCGAGAAACATCACCAGGCTGGCCCAGGCGGCGCGCTTGTTGCCGTCCGGAAGCGGGTGGTTCCACGCCAGGCGACACGTCAACACGGCGGCCTTGGCGAGGACCGTCGCTTCTGTGCCGGTGACCTGCTCTGCCAGCCAGACGTACTCGCCCAGGCTCAGGTAGCGGGTCACTGGGCGAGTCGGTCGAGCAGTTCCTTGTCTCGCTCCAGGAGCTTGCGCGCTCGCTTGGTGAAGTCCTTGTCCGCCCGCACCCGCTCGATCTCGGTGGCGAGCGAGTCAACGATCAGCGCGTTGACGCTCGTGCCCTTTACGCGTGCGACGCCTCCGCCTCGTCGGCGAGGTCATCGGGCAGGCGTACCGTGGTCTGCTTCGTCACGACACTTCGATATCGCGATGCAAGCCGCGGCGGGCGCACGTTCGGATTCTGGAAGGTTGCGCAGCCGGCTTTCCGCAATGCGAACAATGACCCGCTCATCGTCGGTGCACCGCTCCTGCTCAGCGACCGCCACGCCAAGGTCCGGCGCGAGGGGTACCGCCGATGAAGGCCGCTGACGGGATGGCAGAACGGTCGGCAGAACGGTCGGCAGGTGGGGGGCGGTGCATGAGTTGCCGAGGCGTGACACCCGCGAAGGCGCAGGTCAGCCGGCCTCGACCCTCGGCAGATCGAAAGTCCAACTCCGGGTGGACCTCCTCCAAGTCCACCCGTCCCCCCTTCAACGACAACCTCGTGCTCTACGTCACCCGTCGACTCACCGAACGGGACCGCACGATCCTCGACATGCTCGCCGACCACCGCGTGCTCACGAGCGACCAACTCACCGAGGCGTTCTTCGACTCGGCCACGACCGCCAGACACCGGCTGACGAAGCTGCACCAGCTTCGGGTCGTGCAGCGCTTCGCGCCCTTCGTGTCGAAGGGCTCAGCCCCGTACCACTACGTGCTCGACCGCCTGGGCGCCGAGGTGGTGGCCGCCGAGCGGGGCGTCGAGGCGAAGAAGCTGTGGAAACAAGACCGCTCGCTCGTGCTCGCCCGCACGGCGACCTTGCGGCGGATCGTCGGCATCAACGGAATCTTCACGGCGCTGTTGCACGAGGCACGCCACTCGGACGCCCGAGAACTGTCGCTGTGGTGGTCGGCGGCCCGTTGTTCGGAGTGGGCCGGCGACCTCGTGAAGCCGGACGGCTACGGCATCTGGAAGGCCGACGGCATGGCTCGGGACTTCTTCGTGGAGTGGGACCGCGGCGAGCCGCCGGAGGCATGGGTCGAAAGATTGGGCGGCCACGCCGACCTCGCCGACGCGCTTGAACGGCACGTGTGGGTGCTCGTCGTAGCCTCGTCGCTGCGCCGGGAGGCCGACCTTCGACGCCATCTCGACCGGGCCGGCATCTGCGCTGCCACGGCGACGAGGGGCGCGCACGGGTTCCCCTTCGGTGACGCTTGGCTTCCGATGGGCCGGACGCGCCGCGAATGGGTTCTCGATCGGGAAGCGGTCGGCGGGCGGGCGCTCGGAGAATTCCGTCGACCGGGACGATCGTGGCCAGACTGGATGTACCGCGATGGAGCCCCGGCTCTTGGTCAGCACGACACGCTGTTGACCTGACTGTGCGTCCGACGTCCTACTCATCCGGTCGCTTGTTGAGCCGCTCCAACTGGAGAACGTACACATTTCGAAGCCGACGGAAGTCGAACACGTCGCGGCCGATCGGTCGTCGCCGCATCTCCACCAGATCAAGGCGCTGCAATTCCCGGAGGCCCTTGCTCCTAGTCTCCTCTGAGAGCCCGACGCGTTCGTCCGCCTCGCCTGGCGACAGCCAGAGTTCCGTGTGGTGAGGCTTGTCCCCCATCTCGGTAAGAAGAGTGAGGAACATGGCGAGCGCAGGTCCCGTCATGATGGCCATCCACCCGTTCGCCCAAAACTCTGCCGGAAGTTTCACGTAGTAGTGCCTTTGCAGCGCCGGCCCGGAAATGCCGTCCTCGGTGAGGCGGCTCACCACACCTCCGGGCAGTTCATACTCATCACCATCGCCGAGGTCGCTGAGAAGACGGACGTGCGTCGGCCGCCCGGGCCGAC